>DAOUUM010000024.1 GCA_030668165.1 Candidatus Heimdallarchaeota archaeon | reverse complement strand
TACCATTATTATTGGAAAAGTATTCATCAAACACATCTTCCATATTGTTGTTTCCGAGATATAGAACTTGATAAATATTATCAAGTAAATTTTGGTCCTGTACATCCAAGGTGCCATTTAGATCTGATAATACAACTTGCATATTGATAAACACATTCTTTGATGCATTCTCATATGAAGTAATAATATTATTAAATTCCTGGGAGGCAGGATCGATGGTATTCCAGCTCAACTCGATAACCTGAAGTATTCCAGATAATTGACTGAAATTACCATTTAGGTTGAGTAATTTAGGAATCTGAGTGTCATGATATGTATCATTTGTACCAATCAGGATCTGATTGTACAGGATGGTTGCGTTTCCTCCAAAAAGTTGATTCAGATAGAACACATTATTCGTAATGTCCTTGTGCTCATCTATATTCTCAACAAATCTCTCTCTCAGGGTGTTATACGCCAGTATATCCAATTCGAGTGAGGTCCTGACAATATTATCCAGAGAAAGAATTTGTCCTCTCACACTGCTGGCAACCTGGGTATCAATAATATTTTGCATATTCACCATGATTGTTCTTTCTTCGGCAGAAAGAAGAATCGTATCATTGATTGCTCCAAAGGAGTATGATCCCAGCTCTCTATGATCCAGATCAGATCGTACCACTGCAATATTATCAATAATCGCACTATACCTGACTGCTCCATTATAGGTATCATTTAATGTACGTGTTTCAATAGTATTTGCCATATCCTTCTGGATATAATTGATAAATTCTTGTCCATGACTATTTAGACTTAGTAATTCAATATTTAAATCAGCATCACTATCCTTGTGTTCCTCCCCTTTTCCATTTATGGTCAGGAGTAAATTAGTTGCCTCTGTATTTATTACCGTTTGTGATACCAATGCGATGATAATAATAAGGGCTAGTAAAACAATTCTATTTCTAATATTTAATCTAAATGCCACAATTGCCATTTTAATTTAAATTAATTAAATCAGTTGGATATTTATTGAATAATTCCAAGAAATAATTAGATAAAAACTCAATTGAGCTTACATTTCAATAGACAAGAAACCTCGATTTCCCTAAAATATTCACTCATCGTGTGTCAGATTGAAGTGTTTAATTATTTTCATAGCACTCTCTTGGGGATGTAGCACCCCGGTATCAATATTTAGATTGTTAACATAATCTATGGGAGATAAGAGATCCCATTTACTCATGGTTTCTCTCAATTTTTCGGGATCTGATACCTTTCTATGTTTCTTTCTGTCTTCATTTTGTATCCTCTGATATATTGTGTTCAGATCACAGTTCAGATGTACAAAGAGTATCTCTCCATTGGATTTCTCAACTAGCTGGATAAGATTTTTTACATATTTATCATCTCCGTCGTAATTCCTTGCATAAACATAGGTGGTTATTAGATTGATACCCTCCTCCGCACATGCCTCAAACATCAGTCTTCTATACTCTCCATTCAAATAGCTCCATTTGGGAGTGGCAAATGGAAAGAATTGTGATACCAGATCCACAGTCATCTGATTATGGAATAATTTATACTCATCACCAATTTGTTTGATTAATTCCTTGGCAATGGTTAATTTTCCTGATCCAGGCAATCCGTACAGAAATATCAGATTCATTGAAGTTACAAAACACCTGTATTCTAATAATTTTTTCGGTTCCACCTATTTTGATAATGACTTTGTAAATACAAAAATACTCCCGCCTATCTACTTTTGGTAAAGTCAAAGCAACAATATTGTATTTGATTCAATCAGGTATTTCCTAGTTAATTATCTTTATATCTCAAACTATAACTTCGTAATTAATGAGCAATCCGGATTATAATTATCCAGTGACCAGAAAGGATGACACGGTTGATGATTTTCATGGTACCATGGTTCCTGATCCATACAGGTGGTTAGAAACCAAAATTGGATCTGAACTAGATACCTGGATCGAGGGACAAAATGAAGTTGTGGCAGGGTATATTGATGAATCAGTCAGACAATCTTATGAGGATAAAATGACTAAATTATATAATTATACCCGCTTCGAACTACCATATGTAAAGGCAAATAAATATTTTTACAAAAAAAATGATGGTGGACTTCAATCTCAGAGTATTTTCTATGTGAGGAATGGAATAAACGGTGAGGAACAATTCTTGTTTGATCCCAATACTCTGAGTGATGATGGAACCATTGCAGTAGTTGGTGTTTCACTTAGCTCAGATGCTAAATACATGGCCATGTATATCAGCGAGCATGGTAGTGATTGGCTGGATATATGGATATTTGATACAGAGAGAAAAGAATTTCTTGAGGAGAAAATCAGATATGCACGCAACTTTGCGGGTGTCCAGTGGTTAGGAGATAACTCTGGATTTTATTATAGTGCATTTGTTGGCAGGGATGAGGGTGCCGGGGGGCAAAAACTCTGGTTTCATACACTCCATACAGAGCAAGTCAATGACAAAATGGTATTTGAACATCCTTCTGACGATGATCTTTGGGTCATGGGTAAAATCAATGAGGATCAGCAGTATCTATTCCTAACCATGCTCAAAAGTACCATGCCCGAGAATCTTCTGTATTACAGAAAATTGGACAGTGATGATGAATTCATCCCTATTATTGATGAATTAAAACATCAGTACTCAGTTCTAGGCGTTGATGGAACAATAATCATACTTGAGACGAATGAAGATGCAAAAAATGGTAAATTAATATCAATTGATCTAAACGATTTATCCAAATCAAATTGGAAGACTGTTGTTCCAGAAGCAGAATTCCCCCTTGAATACTCATTACTATCCAACAATCATATTATTACAGTGTATAATGAGGATGTGAAACACGTAGTCAAGGTTTTCTCTCTTAAAGGTGAATTCATCAAGAATATAAATTTACCATCCATGGGATCTGCATACTGTTCTGGACACAAGGATGAAAAGGAATTATTTATCCAATTTACCAATTTTGTCTATCCATCCATGATATTTTATACTGATCTAAATACTGAACTAACACCTTTTAATGAACCCACAACAGATATTGATCCTAGCAGATACGAGATCAAACAGGTATTTTACGAATCAAAAGATAGAACGAGAATACCCATGTATATGATGTACAAAAAGGGATTGGAAATCACAGCGAATACACCAACCCTGCTATATGGATATGGTGGATTTAAGATCTCACTCACCCCAAATTATATGCCACAACGCATAATGTGGATGGAAACAGGTGGCATCTTTGCGATTCCTAATCTTCGAGGTGGGGGAGAATATGGAGAAAAATGGCATCACGCTGGAATTTTGGAAAATAAGCAAAATGTATTTGATGATTTTATTGCAGCTGCAGAATGGTTGATAGACAATAAATACACAAATCCCAAGAAATTAGCAATTAATGGAGGTAGTAATGGTGGGCTACTCACCGGTGCCTGCTATCTACAAAGGCCAGATCTATATGGTGGGGTAATCTCCGCTGTTGGGGTACTTGATATGCTACGATACCACAAATACACTATAGGCAAATTCTGGGTACAAGAATACGGAGATCCAGCCAATCCTGAACATTTCAAATTCTTGATCAAGTATTCACCCCTGCATAATGTCAAGGAGGAGGACTACCCTCCAATATTCCTCCATACTGCAGATACAGATGACAGGGTGGATCCAGCTCATTCGAAGAAATTTGTTGCCACTCTACAGGAAAAAGGAAAATCCGGTCCATTTTTACTGCGAATTGTGGTCAAAGCAGGCCACGGAATGGGTAAACCGATGACCAAGATAATCGAGGATATCAGTTATAACTATGCTTTTATCCACAGTGCACTGAATTTATAAATCGGCGGGGAATATAGAAAACCAATCACAGAGTTCTATCTTTTAGTAAACTAAACAATTACTTATTACAAAAAATTTGGATCAATAACAATACTATAATTTAATGTGGCAATACAATTAGTCAACTCAATAGTCATCTTATTATCGCGACTTTTAACAAATCTATCATTAATTTAAAATGGTTCAACGAGAAACTAAGTTATCTCATTCCTAGATTTAGTTCTACTAAGTCGGGAGATTATTGAAATTATTAATACTGATTTCTAATGAGATAATTGGAGTTATTAATATTGAGTAATGATTTTGAATTTGAGGTGGATGATCGTTGGGCGCTTCTAAACAGTATGTTTGCCGAGCTTGGATTAGTCAGACAGCATCTGGATTCTTTTAATGCCTTCATCAATCGTGGCCTGTCCCAGGTGACCAGTGAGGAGCGATTGATTGAACCAGATAATGAAGATGGCATGTTTGTGGAGCTTGAGAAGATATACCTTGAAACGCCGATGATTAAAGAAGCAGACGGTTCTGAGAGCGATATCTGGCCGATGGATGCTAGAACAAGGAACCTAACATATGCCGCACCTTTATACCTAGAGATGACACCACGTTACCCTGAAAATGAAGATATTCCATTGCATAAGCAGAAGAAACGTCAATTTGCAAATTCTGCCACTATTAAGGCTTTTATTGGTTATCTCCCCATCATGTTAAGATCTGACAAGTGCAGATTGAAGATGAATAGTCCCAGTGATGAGGTTATGATCAAACATGGAGAGGATCCACAGGATCCTGGAGGATATTTCATTGTTAATGGTTCAGAGCGAGTGTTGGTTACGCAGGAAGATCTTGCACCCAACAGAATTCTAGTAGAGAAGTTGACCAATAAGACTGCAACATCGCTTGCAAAGGTTTTCTCCACACTAAAGGGATTCAGGGCACCTGTGACCCTTGAGAGGGCCAAGGATGGTGGACTCAAGGTATCATTTCCAAGTGTATCTCGTAAGATCTCATTAATTATATTACTAAGGGCTTTGGGATTGGAGAAAGATGGTCAGATTTCAAGACATATTTCATCCTCACCCGCAGTTACAAGCAGATTGTTACCGGTATTACAGGCAGAAAAGATCCGTACCATGGAACAAGCACTCGATTACATTGGTAAGAGAGTTGCAGTGGGTCAGACAAAAGAGTACCGTATGAACAGGACTGAGCAGGTGTTGGATAGGTATCTACTACCCCATCTGGGTAATAACAAGGAAGATCGTATTGAAAAGGCGTACTTCCTCTGTTTAATGGCTCAGAGAGTACTTGAACTGGAATCCGGTCATAGAGAGGCAGATGATAAGGATCATTATGCCAACAAGAGACTCAATCTAGCAGGAGATCTGCTACTACTATTATTCAGAAATGCTTTTAGAAGTTTAACCCGTGATATCAAATATCAGTTGGAAAGAAATGCCAACAAGAAGGGAACAATTATCAGAACTGCTGTTCGTGCAGATGTTATCACCGAGAGGTTAAGACATGCGCTGGCAACTGGTAACTGGGTTGGTGGCAAGGCTGGTGTATCCCAGTTACTTGACAGAACCAATTATATGTCCACTTTGAGTCATCTAAGACGTGTTGTCTCCCCATTATCCAGGAGTCAACCTCATTTCGAGGCACGTGATCTTCATCCAACACATTTTGGTAAAATATGTCCCAATGAGACTCCAGAGGGTCCAAATTGTGGATTGGTAAAAAATCTGGCATTACAAGCTTACATCAGTACTCATATTGATTCTGATCTGGTTTATGAGGAATTAGAGGATTTGGGATTGGAGAAATCTTTAATCACACCCGATCCTGAATATGCCCGTGTCTTCCTCAATGGAGCCTTGGTTGGTTTCTACAAGGAAGGAGCTGAACTGGCCAACAAGGTCAGAAAAGGCCGAAGAAACAGGATTTTCTCACCTGGTGTTAATGTGGCCTATTATAGCCATACTAATGAGGTACAGGTAAATGCTGATCAGGGTAGAGTAAGACGTCCATTAATTATTGTCAAGAGTGGAGTTCCTGCTCTGACCGACGAACACATAGATGATGTTAAAGAGGGAAGAAAACGATGGAGTGATCTGACACGACAGGGTATTATTGAGCAGATAGATGCAGAGGAAGAAGAAAACTGCTATATCGCAATTGATGCAAGCCAGTTGAACAAGGAACACACCCATCTGGAGATTTCCCCCGCAACTATTCTGGGTATATGTGCCTCACTTATTCCATTCCCAGAACATAACCGTTCTGACAGAAATGTGTATGAGGCTGGTATGGCCAAGCAATCCTTGGGATTGTATGCAGCCAATTTCAAACTCAGATTAGATACCCGATCACATATTCTGCATTATCCACAGGCTCCATTAGTGAGAACCCATGGAATGAGTGCAATCGGTTTTGACTCTCGTCCAGCTGGACAGAATTTCATTGTTGCAGTTCTCTCATACGGTGGGTATAACATGGAGGATGCTCTGATTATGAATCAATCCTCTGTAGATCGTGGACTGGGAAGGTCAACCTTCTTCAGATCATATGATGCTGAGGAAAGACGTTACCCGGGAGGACAAGAAGACACATTTGGTATCCCTAATGAAGATGTTAGGGGATATAAGGCACTTGAAGTCTACAAACATCTGTCTGAGGATGGAGTTGTGGAACCAGAGACCGAGGTAAATGGAAAGACCGGAGATGTAATAATCGGAAGAACCAGTCCTCCAAGATTCTTAGAATCACAATCTGATTATGATTCCCTCATGGATAGAAGAAGAGAAACCTCTACCAACATGAGATTTGGTGAATCAGGTATCGTTGACTCTGTGATATTCACTGAGACCTCAGAAGGACATCGACTGATCAAGGTCAAGGTTCGATCCCTTAGAATACCTGAACTCGGAGATAAATTCGCCTCTCGACATGGTCAGAAAGGAATTTTAGGTGTACTGATTCAGCAGGAAGATATGCCATTCAATGAAGTTGGACTTTGTCCAGATCTGATTATCAATCCACATGCTATTCCATCCCGTATGACCATTGGTCAGCTAATGGAACTGCTAGCAGGTAAACTCAGTGCAGTCAGTGGTAAGATGATTACAGCTACTGCCTTCGAAGGTGCTTCTGCAGATGAGATTAAAGACAGTTTGCATGAACATGGTTTCCAGAAATATGGTCGAGAGACTATGTATGATGGACGAACCGGTGAAAAACTGGTATCTGATGTATTCGTTGGAATTGCTTTCTATCAGAAATTGCACCATCTTGTCAATGATAAGATACATGCCCGTGCCCGTGGTCCGGTACAGATACTCACTAGACAACCAACTGAGGGTAGATCCCGAGAGGGTGGTCTGAAATTGGGAGAAATGGAAAGAGATTGTCTAATCGGTCATGGTACTGCATTGATTCTGAAAGAAAAACTACTTGATGAATCAGACAAGGCAGAGGTATTATTCTGTGAGGAATGTGGTTTTATTGCCCATTACAACAGAAGATCCGAAAAATACCAGTGTCCTGTTTGTCGTGATGAGGTAATAATTACTCCAATCACCATCAGTTATGCTTTCAAATTGTTATTACAAGAGTTAATGTCATTGGGCATTGCCCCAAGGGTTGAACTCGGAACAAGAATGTAAAAAATAAATAAGCAGTAAAATTCACTTTCACTAAGGTCTGCAATATATTTAAATTTGCTATACATTAAATAAATCAAGGAGAATCTTGTTGTGGCAAAAAGCAGGGAAAAAGAGTTGGAAGAACTGATACTGTATCATAAGAAACTGTATTATGCGGGAGAACCAGAGATATCAGATCAGAAATATGATGCATTGGAAGATGAATTAAGGAATATTAATTCCAACAATGCTGCATTGTTTGTGGTGGGTACCCCCGAAGGTGGTAAAGTGCTGCATGAACCTTTAATGCTCTCCTGCAAGAAAGCCAGCTCATTGACTGATATTATGAAATGGGTGTCTGATATACAAAATCGTGGTATATATGTTGGCTACAAGGTTGACGGTTTATCCCTCTCATTAATTTATGAGAATGGTAATTTGATACAGGCAGCAACCAGGGGAAATGGGCAGTACGGAGACGATACCACTGTTAATATCATGTTCGTTGATCACATACCCAAGAAAATTCCAATCAAAGAGAGAATTAATGTGAGAGGGGAATTATATATGTCCATATCCGAATTCAATCGGATAAGAACTGAAATCACAGATAAGGATTACACAAGTCCCCGAAATTTAGCAACTGGAACACTCAAACAAAAAGATATCAATATTATCAAATCAAGGCAATTATCATTCAAAGCCTGGGATCTAATCGGTCTGGAGGGCTCACAGACTATCGGAGATCTACGAGAACATTTGATAAACTGGGGATTCGATGCTGCTGATTTATACTTGATAGAGGATCCATCAAATGAGAATGTGCAAAAAGCCTATGATAAAATAACGATGAACCGAGAAGATTTCGATTTTGAAATGGATGGTGTAGTTTTCAAATATAATAAAAAACAGGACAGAGATAATGCAGGATTCACCGAGCATCATCCTCGTTGGCAAATAGCATGGAAATTTGAGAATCGAGGTACCGAGACCATAATGAAGGACATAAAATGGCAGGTCGGTAGAACTGGAGTCCTAACTCCCGTGGCGATAGTTGAACCTGTTTTACTGTCTGGTGCCCAGATATCACAGGCCACATTACACAATGCAGATTATATTGAGAGTCTATCCATTGCACCTGGTGATAAAGTATCGATTGAGAGGGCTGGTGATGTAATCCCCAAGATTACTGAGGTGGTGGAAAAGGGACAGAATCAATGGAGTTTACCAGAAAATTGTGTATCCTGTAATTCTCCACTCAAGAGAGAAGGAGTCAATTTAGTTTGTACAGGAAATAATTGCAGAGATAGAGAAATCCAATCAATTCTGTACTGGGTTGCTATTACAGAGATCAAGGGTCTGGGTCAGATGAGTGTGGAAAAATTATATGATAATAATATGGTAACACATTTTGCAGATCTTTATTCTGATAATCTAATGGAATTGGATCTTGTTGATCAGTTAGGAAAAAATGGTTCAAAAATATACAAGGGAATTGAACGAACCAGAAATCTTCCCTTCAATATTTTCCTTGCTGGATTGGGTATCACAAATCTGGGCAAAAAAACAGGGAAACTCCTTGCAAACCATTATGAAAGCTTTGAGGAGTTACAAAATACCAGCATAGCAGTATTAAACCAAGTTGAGGGAATTTCAGATATTGTTGCACATGATATTCTAACCGGAGTCAATGATCCCAATCTGGGAGAGAGAATTTTACTCAATAATGTCACTCTTGTATATTCTAAAAGGAAGAAAATTACCAGTGCAAGAAACCAATTGGAAGCATTCTTTTCAGATGGTGAGGTAATTGAAGAGCAATCTAGCATAGGAAGGGGACGAAAGATCTATATCACTGGTTCAGTGGAAGACCATACAAAGAAATCTCTAACAGAAATGGTTGAAGACCTGGGGTTTGTCTGGTCCAGCTCAGTATCGTCGAAATTAGCAATACTGGTTTGTGGAAAAAATGCCGGTAATTCAAAAATTACAAAAGCCCTAAAACTGGGTATCGAAATTTTGACCTGGAGTGAGTTTGAAAAAAAGATCAAAGAATAATTATCTAAAATTAGAATTGGCATCTCCAAATTTGGCTGAATCACTGCTAGATACAGCTTTCAATCTTTCCGCTATTTTCCATTCTTTTAACAGTTTATTGACATCCCTATCCAACAGGTCCTCCACATTATCACCATTTCTTATCTTCTCTCTTATTTGTCTTGATTCAAATAGATCCCGTTTGATAAGGGGTGTATTTTTGGTCTCTAATCCTGCATCTTGGAATAACATTGTTGTGAAGGGATTGTTTCCGAAAGCAACATCCACCTTGGGTATAAATCGTTTCAGATGACTCACCCAGAGGCCATTATCAAATATATCTGGTATCTGAATTAGCCAGTATTTTGATGACTCTATATTGGAATTGCTTAGCATTATTCGCATGAGTTCCAGCCTTTGTCCACCAGTTAGTGGATTTTTGATATTATGACTCACCTGCGCAGCTGCAATCACAATTACTACCTCATCCACCTGGGTTAATATGTACTCGATTAGCTCTTTGTGTCCCAAATGAGGTGGTTGAAATCTTCCAACGAATAAGCCTCTTCTCATCAAGAACAAATTTAAACTAAATTAATAAAACCCTTCTTGATTTAAAAGCTGATTTTGGTAAATTTGTATTAATTCATTTAATAAAATTAGTTCTCTTGTTCGATCGCGCGCTAAAATAGTTTTTAAATAAAGGAACGGAGATGTTAGGTTAACTAACTCAGTTTTGAATATACCTTGTCTCAAGATAAGATATTCTAACTCGTTGGTTGAGCTAAGCCGCAATGCCGATTTACATATTCTAATTAAGTTGTGGCCTATGGCTGGTGAGTCTATGACTAGAAGAAATTATAGAGCTCCGAGAAGGTCTTCACTTGGCTATCGCCGAAAACGCGCTAAGACAAGTAAGCCCAAAGTAAGAGCATTTCCAAAATACACTGGAAGCCCAAAGATACTGGGATTTCCAGGATTTAAAGCTGGTATGACAAGAGTTATTACCAGAGAGACCAATAAGAGAAGTCATCTTTCAAACACACAGAAAATTGAGGCTGTTACAATTATTGAAACACCACCAATTGTTTTGTTTGGAATACGTACTTACAAGATGACCCCTTATGGATTGAAAATTCTATCCGATGTGATCACAAACAGTCCCAATAAACATCTTAAAAAAGTGAAAAGGTTCCCAACTTTTGAAAATTTGGATGAACAGATCGCCAAGATGAAGGAGACTATTGATCGTACTCATGAGATCCGAGCACTAGTTCACACCCAACCTGATCTTACAGGATTTGAGACAAAGAAACCCCAAATTTTTGAGATTGGTATTGGTGCCACAAATCCCGAAGAAGCTATGGATTGGGCAACTGATAAACTAGGTCAAGAGTTACAAATTGAGGACTTTACCAAAGAAGGTGCCTACGTAGATACGATTGGTATCACAATTGGTAAAGGATTTGCTGGTACTGTGAAAAGACATGGTCACACCAAATTACCAAGGAAAACCAAGGACGGAGTGCGAAGAGTTGGATCTATAGGTCCATGGACTCCTGCAAGATTACGTTGGTTAATTCCACGTTATGGTCAACTGGGATTCTTCAGAAGAACAGAATATAATAAAAGAGTGATGAAACTAGGCGTGAATGCTGATGAGGTAAATCCAGAAGGTGGATTTATCAAGTATGGTCTAGTTAAAAACAGATACATCGTTCTGAAGGGATCTGTTCCTGGACCAAAGAAACGTGTGGTCGTCCTCAGACAAGGATTTAGAAGTCACACGAAGAAAGAGATTGAACCTCAGGTTTCACATATCTCGACAATCTCTCAACAAAGGTAGGCTGAATTAAATGGTAGAAATAGCTATTAAAACATTAAAGGGAAATTCAAAGAAAACTAAAATTGAATTACCTACGGTCTTCGATATGCCCATCAGAACTGATCTGATCAAAAGAGCAGTGCTCTCAGATCAATCAAAGAAGAGGCAAAAACAGGGTAGACACCCTCTTGCAGGTAGAAGAGTTGCCAACACTGGTGTCGGTCCAGGAAAAGGAATTTCCAAAATTCCAAGAACCCATGGATCAGGTACCCATCATGGAAGTCGAGGTACATTTATTCACTCCACCAGAGGAGGTAAACTTGCTCACCCACCAAAGGTTGAGAAAGATATTGTAGAGAAGATGAACAAGAAGGAATATGCATTAGCATTGAAAGCCGCAGTGGCCTCAACAGCAAAAGCTGAACTGGTCAAAGAACGTGGACACAAATTTGATAATAAACTCGCTTTTCCAATTATTGTTGAAGAAAAAGCAACTCAAATTGTCAAAACATCTGATGTATTGGACGTTCTTGGAAATCTTGGACTAGGCGAGGATCTTGATAGAACCAAACCTAGAAAAGTAAGAGCTGGTAAAGGCAAAAGGCGAGGTCGCAGATACAAGCGTAAAACAGGTCCACTTATCGTTGTTGCAGACGATTGTGACCTACTAAATGCTGGTAGAAACCTTGCTGGTGTTGAAGTGTGCAGAGTAAGAGACCTAGACGTCGAGATGCTCGCACCCGGAACATATGCAGGCAGGGCAACTGTTTGGACAGAAGGAGCACTTGATGTTCTTTCTGCTTGGAGGTAGATAAAAATGGAAAATCATGAAATTATAATGCGACCAGTTATCACAGAGGCAGTCTATGATAAGATTGAATTAGGTAACAAGATCGTATTTGAATGCCACAAAGATGCCAACAAGTTTATGATCAAACGAGCAGTAGAGGAACTGTACAATGTTAAGGTGAAAAAAGTAAATACCTACATCACCCCATATGGTATTAAACGTGCTGTATGTGCATTAACACCACAATACTCTGCTTATGATCTTGCAACAGATCTGTCATTATTCGGTTAAGGTGAAATGTTATGGGAAAAAGATTAATTGTACAAAGACGAGGAGCAGCTCCACCAGTATTCAGAAAGGCTGGACACAAGCGAATCGAACCTGTCAAATACAGAAAAATAAGTCGTGATGAGTTTACAAGCTCAACATACGCAGAAGTTTTAGACCTATTCCATGAACCTGGAAGAGGAGCTCCTCTAGCCAAGGTTAAATTCCAAGATGGATACCAGACTATGATTATTCCTGCAGAGGGAATTAGTATTGGTTCAAAATTGGAATATGGTTCAACTGCAGAGATCAAAGAAGGTAATACCCTTCCACTGGAATTTATTCCAATAAGAACCCCAGTTTTCAATATTGAAATTCGAATGGGTGATGGTGGAAAGCTGGTAAGAGCTTCTGGTGGATCCGCAATAGTAGATTCTAAAACTGAGAAATGGGCAATCATCAAATTGCCAAGTGGTAATCTGAAGAGAATTCCTTTGGAAGCCAGAGCAACTGTCGGTGTTGTAGCCGGTGGTGGACGTGTATCCAAGCCATTCCTGAAAGCAGGTAATATGTATCATGCTAAGAGGGCAAAAGGTACCAAATACCCCAGAGTGCGTGGTGTGGCAATGCCTGCAGCCAAGCATCCTCATGGTGGTGGTCACCATCAATCTCCACATCAACCTACAACTGTTTCCAGACACGCACCTCCAGGTGCTAAGATTGGACTTATTGCTGCAAGGCGTACCGGTCTAAAACGTGGTAGACAGAAAAGAGATTTATCCAAAGATCAGATTGAATAATTACATAAATAATAATCAAATTAATAAAATAATATCACTATAAATATTAACAATTCAATTAATATATATTTGAGCTAGTCTTTAAGAGCACCTAGAGATCCCGTTTGGGTAACAATGAAAGGATTAACGTGAGTCGGCTAGTTCACTTTTACTTCTTTGAATTAAGTTTCCGAGAGAAATTAATAATATTAATGTTCTCCGCTTTTCCACTGAATTATAAAAACATACATTAATTAAGCAAATAAATCAATAATATGGAAAATACACACCGACTACGTATTGTAATTGCCAAACCCGGGTTAGATGGTCATGATCGTGGTGCCAAGGTTGTTGCAAGAGCACTTCGTGATGCTGGTATGGAGGTAATATATACTGGCTTACACCAGACACCTGAGGATGTTGTAGAGGTCGCGATTCAAGAAGATGCCAATGCAATTGGTCTATCAATATTATCTGGGGCACATAATTACTTGGTTGGTAGAGTAATGGAGATATTAAAAGAAAAGGATGCCATGGAGATATCAGTTTTTTGTGGAGGAATAATCCCGGATGAAGATATTAAGGGATTATTAGATATGGGTCTCATCGGAGTATTTGGTCCCGGAACCCCACTAACAGAGATAGTTGACTTTGTTAGAAGCAATGTCAAATCGGTAGGTGTATGAGATGAAGCCTAAGAAAACATTATCTAATATTGAGGTTCCAGCATATGTTGAATCTTTTGAAACAGAACTAACACCGCCTGGTGAATATCCCTTCAAAAGGGGAGTATACTCAAACATGTATCGTGGTCGTCTTTGGACCATGAGGCAATACTCAGGATTCTCCACCGCCAAGGACACGAACAATCGATTTCACATGCTACTGGACAAAGGACAAACCGGCTTATCGGTTGCATTTGATCTGCCAACACAGATGGGTATCGATTCAGATGACCCGTTTGCCATGGGTGAGGTTGGTAAAGTAGGAGTAGCAATCGACACCATCGAGGACATGAAGATATTATTTGATGAAATTGACCTCTCCAAAGTATCTACCTCAATGACAATCAATGCTCCTGCCATGACATTGCTCGCAATGTACATTGTGGCTGGGGAAGAGAATGGGGTGGATCCCTCAATGCTGAAGGGTACAATTCAAAATGATATTCTAAAAGAATATATTGCCAGAGGTACATACATATATCCACCAAAACCATCTATGAGGTTGATCACTGACATATTTGAATACTGTGCAAACCATCTACCCAAATTCAACACCATCTCAATATCTGGCTATCATATACGTGAAGCAGGATCCACCGCAGTGCAAGAACTAGCATTTACCCTTGCAAACGCAAGAGAGTATGTCAGAGCTGCATTATCCAAAGGATTAGATATTGATAATTTTGGAAAAAGGATTTCCTTTTTCTTCAATGCCCACAATGACTTTTTCGAAGAAATTTCGAAATACCGTGCTGCAAGAAATATGTGGTCCAAAATGATGAAAGATGAATTCGGGGCAAAAGATGCTAAATCAATGATGCTCAGATTTCATACACAAACTGCCGGATCCACCCTTACCGCACAGCAACCCGATAATAATATTGTAAGAGTTACTTTGCAAGCTCTTGCCGCAGTTCTAGGAGGAACTCAATCACTTCACACCAATTCTTATGATGAAGCCCTCGCTCTTCCGACTGAAAAATCAGTGAGCATAGCATTACGAACTCAACAAATAATCGCACATGAGAGTGGGGTTCCAAATTCTGCTGATCCACTCGGTGGTTCGCACTATGTTGAATGGTTAACAAGTGAGTTGGAAACAAAAGCATGGGAATTAATTAAAGAAATCGAGGAAATAGGTGTAATTGAGGCAATATCAAGGGGTGTTATCCAGACCAAGATTCATAATTCTGCATATGAGCACGAGAGATTAGTTGAGAAAAAGGAGAGAATATTAGTCGGGGTGAATGAGTTTATTGAGAATGAAACTGAAATACCTGAACTACTGAGAGTTTCAGACCTGATTATTAAAAATCAAATAGAGTTTCTTAAATCAGTCAAGAATAAACGGGATGATACCGAGGTGGAAAGGATTCTGGAAGAGATTGGAAGAATTGCCAAAACGGAAGAAAATCTTTTTCCCATGGTGATTGATGCTATCCGTGCACGAGCCACTCTAGGTGAGATAAACGCTGCACTCAAGGAAGTATTTGGTGCATACAAACCTACATTCACACTTTGAAATAATAATAAATCCATAAATTTCTAAATATACTTGATAAAATGGCATATGGAAAACAAAATTGCACATGTAGCTATTGCGACTGAGAATTTGGAGGACGCAAAATCATTCTTTGAATTGATTTCTGGAAATAAGGCAAGTAAGGTGCATGAGGTTAGCTCCCAAAAAGTGAACACATCATTTATTAAAATTGGTGAGACTAATTTTGAGCTCTTGGAACCTATTGGGGATGATACACCAATCACCAAATTTCTAAGTAAAGCTGGAGGTGGGATCCATCACATCTGCATTGAGACCAGTAATTTTGATGAATTAATTAAGCAAATAAAATCCACTGGTGTAAGAACATTGGGTGAACCATCTATTGGAGCAATGGACAAGAGGGTGATATTTTTCCATCCAAAGGATACATTTAATGTGCTTATAGAGTTAGAAGAAGCCTAGCCAAATAGTCATCCTTGACAAGTATCCCAATAATATTAATCATTTCTTCAATTCAGATAAGCAATATTTTTGCTGACAAATGAGTACTAAGATATGATGGCACTCTATCTCACCTTCATTCATCTACTGCATGAAAAATTAGTGAAGAATAATATCGATCCAAATTCTTATGAAATTCGCTCATTACCAATTGTTCATTCAACAAATGATTATGCTGAGCGTTTGCTCAAGATGAATTTTCCCTATAATGTTGTACTCTCAAAGATACAGGAAAATGGAAGAGGAAGGGAGAATAGATATTGGGATTCCTCTGATGGTGGAATATACCTATCCATCGGTATTCAGAAGGACATGGATCCCATTGAGTTATCAACACCGGTTGTGGAAGTGGTACACAGGGTACTCAGTGAAATAGTTGCATGTGAGATAAGGAATCCAAATGATATTATGATAAAAGGAAAAAAAGTGGCAGGAATACTAGTAGAGTCCAAAATTCAAGGTCCTGTGATGAAACAGGCAATAATTGGTATTGGGATTAATGTTGTCAATGAGATAGCTGAAGATCTATCAGACATTGCAACTAGATTAGATGATCACTGTGACGTTCCCGAAATATATGAATTAGCGTCAGATATAGCCTTAGAAGTAATTAAAATGGTTAACAAGACATTATTATTGGTTTGATCTACAAAAGAGATTTTACAAATTCCCAGATATGGGTTTTTCCTATCTTGGATGTTCCATATTCACGGTTTCTGAAAATGTAACCAAATTGTTCTATTTTACCATCTTTGGGAAATACCTTCAGAATATCAAAGAGGAATTTGTATCCCTTATATGCGATATCTGCACTGTCCAAAAGTTGCATGATGTAATCAACATTCCCTCCAAAAAATCCTGACATAATATCCCTGGGATGCTGTCGTCTGCGCAATAAGAGAGTGAATCTTCCAAGTATTTGTGCTCCCCAGGATATTAGCTTTCTTTGAAAAGGCCAATTTTCCACACTTATACGATACCCAATCACCAGATCTGGGGATTTTTTGAAGCATTCAAATGCATCCTCAAGATATTCAGGTGGGTGCTGGAGATCTCCATCGATATTCATAAAATAAGGTGTTTTACAAGCTTTTATGCCATCTTGGATAGAAATTGACAATCCCTTTATTTCCTCATTTCCCCGGTCTATAAGGGATATTAGTTCATTATCCACAATTAGGGAATTTACAATTTTTTGAGTATTATCTGCAGAACCATCAT
>DAOUUM010000516.1 GCA_030668165.1 Candidatus Heimdallarchaeota archaeon | reverse complement strand
GGATTATCTTGATTTCTTCTCTTTCTTTGCATCAGCACCAATTGGATTCAACCATCCGGCTATGCTAGAGGATGAACACTTCTTGAAAAATCTAAAACTAGCTAGTATTCATAAAGTTTCAAATTCTGATTTCTATACCACCCAGTATGCTGAATTTGTTGAAATGCTTGCAAAAGTAGCCATGCCAGAGGAATTTATTCACAGTTTCTTCATCTCTGGAGGAGCCCTGGCAGTGGAAAATTCCATGAAAGCGGCTTTTGACTGGAAAGTAAGACAGAATATGGGTCGTGGAATTGAAGGAGAGGTTGGTTCACAGATGATGCATTTCAAAGAGGCATTTCATGGCCGATCAGGTTACACCATGTCATTGACCAACACATCTGATCCCAGAAAGTACATGTACTATCCCAAATTTGATTGGCCGAGAATTACCAATCCCAAGATTATATTTCCTGAAAAGGATCATATAGAGACCATTAAGGCATCAGAGGAGAAGAGTCTACAAGAGATCAACTCAAGTTTTGACAAATATCCCAATGATATTGCGGGGATAATGATTGAACCCATACAGGGTGAGGGTGGAGATAATCACTTCAGACCCGAATATTTGAGAGAACTGAGAAAAGTTGCAGATGAGAGAGAGGCCATGTTGATCTTCGACGAGGTTCAGACCGGAGTTGGAATAACTGGTAGGATGTGGGCATATCAGCACTATCCAGGAGTGATTCCAGATCTTCTGATATTTGGTAAGAAGATGCAGGTTTGTGGATTTATGTCCACCAATCGAATTGATGAGGTGGAGAACAATGTATTCCAGGAATCAAGCAGGATCAATTCCACATGGGGCGCAAATCTGGTGGATATGGTCCGTGCAACCAAATACCTTGAGATTATTCACAATGATGATCTGGTTGGCAATGCAGAGCGTATGGGTAACTATATTCTCAACAAATTATTTGATCTACAAAACAATTATTCTGATGTTATCAGCAATCTGAGAGGAAGGGGATTATTCATTGCCTTTGATTTTACTACACCAGAGATCCGTGACAAGGTCCAAAAAATGATGTACGAGGACCAGGTACTGATACTTGCTTGTGGTCACACATCTTTGAGATTACGCCCTCCATTAATTATTGATAAGGAAGCAGTTGAGATATTCATCCAGAAATTCGAATCAATACTGAAGCAAATAAAATAGACAACAATCAATTATTACAAATAATGTGAAATGGTCACTTGTGAATTGAAATAATTAAGATAATCTATAGAATCGGAGAAGAATTAAATAATTACAGTTCTTGAGGTTGTATATGACCATGTCTGAAACTGATGAGAACTCAGAATTTTTCAGAAGAACATATATCTGGGTCTCCCGATGCTGGTATTGCAGGAGTGACATTAAACTTGCATATACTCTGGTAGAAATTGATATTCATGGACAATATGATCGGGGATTGAATAGCCATATTCCTGCAATTGATATTATAGATAAAATAGGGGATAAAGAATTGCTTTTTGAATTGATGTATGACAAAATAGGAAATTACAGTAGTTACAACTGTGTATGCCCTCAATGTGATAAAGAAACCAACAAAAATGACATTAGAGAAGAATTATTCAACATTTTCTCACTTAATAGATCCGAATTAATTCCCTGGAGGGATAAGAATCTGAAACATCAGGAACAGATCAGTCGAGAACAAGCCTATTCCGGAATGAAATTTAGGTGAACAGAAATTAAACTCCCCGTAAGCCTCTATAATAGTACTTGAAGAAGGGAATGAAAGCAATCATTCCAAACACCAGCACAGTAATAATGCCAACCCAGTCTATTGGCGATGATGTGAGTATTGCCTGAACAATTAAGAAGGGAATGAGGCCAAGAAATGAGATACAGGTGAGTAACAATAATCCAGCACTACTCACATAACCAAATGAATGTCCCTTCCAAAGTAATATTCCACCTATTAACAAAGCTCCAAATACTACAATATCTGCGATCCATGCCGCAATGTCGGTATTGTTCACTGCTACCTCATCGATTTGGCTTTCAAACATCACCACAAATTGTCTTATTATGAAAATTAAGGAAATTGATATTAATAATCCACCAATAATTTTAGAAGGAATCTTTTCTGAAATTTTGGAATTTAATTTATAATAATTCAGTTTTGACATGAGAGCAATAAGAGTATAGATACTGATAGTTACCATTAACAGATACAAGATGAAAAGTAGGTTAAAATTGGTACCGATCAGATAAATACTAAAAATATAGACAACATACAATAATCCTCCAGGTAGGCAAAGGGTACCCAGTAGACTCTC
>DAOUUM010000133.1 GCA_030668165.1 Candidatus Heimdallarchaeota archaeon | reverse complement strand
TCCAAATCGCCCTAAGAGTGATTTATACTTGGTGATTGAGGTAGCTGATGATCCCAGGTATAAGCGAAAGAAAAATAACCTCTATACAGATGTCGAGGTAGATCTATATTGCATCCCTACCAGGATGACCTTGTGCTTGCCATATTTATCAGCTAGTCGGCCCGATATTGGAGCAAATATAGTGTAACTCAATCCGTAAACTGCTGCAAGTTGTCCCAGTTCAGTTGCACCAGCACCCATGGGTTCCAGTATTTTTGGAAAAATTGGAAATATAATTGCAAAACCAGAACCAACCAGTGCCAGTGAGAAACTGAGCAAGAGTGTATCAAATAATGGATTGTCAGATTTGTACTTAATCTGGTTGATCGTTTCCATATCTCACCAAAAGATGTGTATCATATTAAATTATTCAAATCAGCTATTTTTTTAATTAAATTTTATTTTTCTAAAGCTAACATTAGATCGATCAGGGGCTGATCGTGAGCAGCTGTGTTCGTCTTGAGATCTATGAACTCAGCATTTTTAATCATATTTGCAATATCTTGGGTTTCGGTTTCCGGATGGAGTTTATCTTGTGATGCACCTATGAAATAGCACTTAGAATCATCTCCATTAATATTTGGGACGAAATCGGTTAATTTCATTCCTCTCCAACACCTCAAAGAAGCCTTCAATTTGTAGATACTGGCTAATTCAAGGGATAACTTGTATTTCCTATGCTGTTTGGGATCTGTTTCTTCGTCCGTATAATTTCCAAGGATTATCTTCTTTACAATTTTCACACCAATATTTTGGTATATCCAATCATTGATGAAGGGCAGGACTAGAACTAGAGCAAATGGATAACCGAAAACAGGTGTTGGCCCAATCAGTATCGAATATTTTGGTTTCACACGTTTTTGCGAAAGAGCAATAAGCAGTGTATCTGCTCCCAAAGAACTACCGAGTGCGATGTAATCATGGTTTTTAATATCCAATTGATCAATTGATTCAACGAAATCATCCATCATTCGCTCTCTATTAATTTTGTGTGTTTTCCTAATCATAATTGAAGTATGTTTTTCTCTGGATTCTACATAATCTACATGATAATTGGCCTCTGCCATTCCATTCAGAATATCGATCCAAGACAACACCAAGGTGTTCAATCCGGGATACAATAATAGGTACCCATCAGGATTTTCTGGATGATAGTAGATGTGGCGTAATTGTGCACCATCAGACATAGTTAGATAATCGATTACAAAATGATCCGGAATATCAACATCCTTTAACATTTCAGCTTTGGGTTGATTTTGATCCTCACTCATCAATAACTCGATTTAAATAATAATTTTAATGAGTATCGATTTTCTTCTCATAAATTGTCGGAAACATATTGAATTTGGATCATAAATTGTCGGAAACATATTGAATTTGGATCATAAATTGTCGGAATCGTATTGAATTTGGATACCAAATGGAGGTTCCATTTCAGTAGTCATCATCCAGATAACTGGATAATTTGGCTCAAATTTTGGAAATGAGCCGTAGCCATCAGTGAAATATATTAATAAATCAGGTCGTAATTGCTCCTCTTCAATATGTTCAAAAACGGGAATAAATGAGGTTCCCCCTCGTCCCTTCAGTTCCTTTCCCTCCCAGGGTAAATCGCCTCCAGTTATATTCTGACCCTCCTCAATAACGGTGGTATCTTGGATAACCATATCACACTCTATCAGATGCATTTTGACCCTGGCTATTGAATTAATTATTGAATGAGATTCGGATACAAAATGTGTTAATTCATTAGTTGATATAGATCCACTCGTATCTAGTGCCACGACAACCTCTAAATATTCTTTGACGGTGGATGGAAAAATAATACCATAATGTAGAAGACGTTTGTTTGGCGGAGTCCATCTCCAATCAGAGACAATCGTTTTTTGCAGATATTGGGAGAGCAAGACATGCCAAGGAATTTTGGGATTGATCAATTCTTCTATGTATTGTTTCATCTGACCTGGAATATGGCCCTGCGATCTTTGTGATTCGTAGGCCGTTCGAATTAATCCCTGCATTCTGTCAATATCCAATGCCTGTGCTTTTCCAGGCATAAGTTCCCTAATCATATCATAAATTCTGATAAATGCACAAGGTGTTTCAATTCCACAATAGCCATGTATTTCACTAATAACTTCATCTGTAAACTGATCTTTTATTGAATTACGTTTACTTTTTTTATTAGTCAGTTCAGTTCCATATTTGAAAAGAATATCATAGATATCATCTGAGGATTTATTGTTTAAAATATTTGGAATACTAGAAATTTTATCCAATTCCCACTTTCTATTTTTCTCTGCATGATATTCTTGTAACTTTTTGACTGTCTCATCAACCATGAGAAGAGTATTGATATCTGTAGAATAGGACCAGATATTTGAATTGATATGTTTCCCTCTCTCACCATGTCTCATGATAAGATGAATAATTAGATGCAGAAGAATTGATTTAATTCGCTGTATCTTTAGTGATTCAAAATATGCAGTATTCACGTAGATACGTCTATTATCAGCGGCAAATTTTGGAATTAATGGTTCATCTGCCACCGGATAAATTTCAAGCTGACCAAGAATATAACCAAAGAAGGGTACATCAAAATATAGTATGGTTCTCGCCCTGGCAATACGTTGAATTAGGTAGTCTGCCTCGGGAGAAGTATCTTTGGTGAAGGGAATTTTTATTCCATAATATTTTTCCAATGAATACTTGGTCTCGTCATCTTTATCCATTTCTAGACAATGATAATAGGCAGTTATAGGTTAAAAAATCTAGGTTTACAGTGATTGTCATTTATCAAATTAAATCAGGGGAAACGGTTCTATCTTGGAGGGCAATAACACATCATCTCTGGCCTGTGACTGATAAGCCCCCTTTGGAGCATGTACCATGACCTTCTTTCCCTTTACATCATCAACAAATTCGTTAAGATTATTTCCAGGAGTATGACCTGATAATGAAATATTATGCAATTTTTGGGAGAATTTGGAAACAAGATTTGGATGTTTGTTACCCAACCAGTATCCAAGAGTATTGGGAGCCTGATAACCACACAATACCACTGATGTTTTGGGGTCTTCAGCTGTGTATTCAAGCAATTTTCTTGAAGTCCCTGCTTGGAGCATGCCCTGACCACCGATCACAATCGATTTCTCCTTGAATTCATCTCCATCCATGGTCCTAACTGAAGAGAAGGGGATGACTCCCACATCCTTTTTGGGATCTGAGAAAACCAAATTAAGATTTTTGGCTACACGACCAGCCATACCAGTCAGAAATATATTCCAAGTTTTATCAACACCCAATTTTTTCAGGGCATATAGTATTTCTTGGCTTCGACCAACTGAAAAGGCAGGAATCAATACCCTATCTGAGCTATCAAACACCTTTTTCAGTTCATCAATTGGATCTGGTCTTGTCTCATGTTTACCATAGTAGGTGCCATCAAAGATAGCCAGGTCAACATCTGTGTCAAAAGAGGCCCCTTTTAGCATCTGAGTTCCGCTTGTATTGAAATCACCGGTATAGAGTAATCTCTTACCAGCGATATTAATCTCAAAACCTGTGGATCCAAATAGATGGCCTGCTGAATGCGCAGTAACCTCAACCTGGGGCAGAACTGAAACTGGAGAATTCAACTTGATCTCATTATAATTATTCATCACATTAAGAATATTTGACTGTGATCCCAATTTTTTAAGGTTTGTATCCTTTTTGAAGTAGCTCTCGGGATAATTGCGTTTGATAATATTTGAAGTATCATACCAGAGCATCTCTGATAATATCCGAGTGGGTTTCGTAGCAAACCACGGTAATTTTCTATTATTCTGATATAATATGGGAAATGATCCACTGTGATCAAGATGAGCATGAGATAGAAAAACAGCATCCACCTTCTCTAGTAATGGGAGCCATCTTGGACTGGTTGAATTGACAACACTGAGGCCGAAATCAAATAACATCATACCCTCATTGGTTCTAATAATTATTGCGGAGTGTCCAATGCCATCACCACCAGGAAAATATATTCTTATTTTCTGTGAAATTTCGGGTTTGGAAAAAACATATTTGGGAAGCCATGGTTGTATGAATTCGCTGGGAATTTTAGCCATGATGCCTGTATCAATGGTTTGTGGTGGCAATTCTCCGATTTTGTTACCTAGAACCTCAAGAGATCTAGGAAACTCAGAGAGAATCGGATCTTCTTCCATCTTTGATTCCAGATCCTCATAACCATCAATACCAGGTATATTTTTTACAAGTCTGTCCAGCAAAAACGTCAATACCGAAGACCTCAGAGTCCAAGAAACCCAGTAGAGTAACTCCCATAGAATGGGGTTTTCTGTTCCTTCAATTGTATATTCAATAAAATCGGGTCTGGATAAGAGGGCATCGACTTTATTTATGAGTTCAATGCATTCTGGACTAATAGAATCACCAAATGATTCAATACTAATCTCTGCTTCATTATCAAAGTCTGATATGTCTGATGTGTGTAAAAAGTAAAGTTCAACAGATCTCAATAAATTTGGATGTTCTGAATTGTAATCTGAGAATTGAGTCTTTACAAAAGATAGCCAATCATTGATATTTTCCAGTTTATTGGCATGAGTATAGATAAAATTGCAAATATGAACCGATTCAATTATTTCCCCTCTAATCAGCATATTCATCAGAACTTTGAAGTCAGTATCAGATAAAATCCCATCATGGTAAAGGATAATAGAGATTGGAAACAATGCTTGCAAATTGGGCAATGTATCCAACTCAATTTCATTCCATAAAACACGTCTAATCTGCAGGATTTCATCGCTTTCAGAAGATCCATCTGAGTTATTGACAATCAATTCCAGAGATTCTCTGATTTCTGGGGGAATTTCTTTGACAAGTTCTTTGAAAATTAAATTACCGGTTTTGTAATTTCTAATACTCTGGTATAGTTTAAATTCAGCAATTTTCATTTATTATAGAGTTTAATTAAATCCAATTCTTTTAGAGATTTCTATTTTCAAAATATTTATTGTTGACAAAACCACTAAATGACTGAGGAAATACACAATAGAATCTAGATAGATATAGAAATCATTTGCCAATAGAAATTTATAAAATAGTATAGATAATTTTCAAATTATGGCATATGAATTGGGATCATCCCCCATTGATTTTGAATTGATGGGTGTGGATGATAAAACGCACAAATTGGAAGATTATAATGATAAGGAATATCTCGCAATAATATTTAGTTGTAATCATTGTCCATACGTTGTGGTTAGTGAGAGAGAATTCATCCAATTACAGAATGATTTTGGGCAAGAGGGGTTTCAGATTGTTGCTATTAACACAAACTCAGCTAATCCAAACTATCCCGGAGATAGTTTTGATAAAATGAAACTAAGATCTGCTGAAAAGAGTTTTAATTTCCCTTACCTTGATGATTCAACTCAGGAAATATCGAGAAGATATGGTGCTGGTAGAACTCCAGAGGTTTACCTGTATAATAAAGAAAGAAAATTGATTTATCATGGAAGAATCAATGACAATCCAAGAGAACTTGCAAAAATCACTCGTCATGATCTAAGAGAGGCTTTGAATGAACTTTTGGATGGAAAAGAAATCTCTATATCGAAAACTCCCACATTGGGTTGTTCAATTAAATTTGTAGATTAATTAGAATAGATCAACTTTTTCCCAGGGTAGATCCAAATCCGTTCTACCAAAATGACCATAACTTGCTGTGGGTAGATAAATAGGACGTTTCAAATCAAAATTATTTATCAGCATTCCAGGCCTCAGATCAATTTCTTTCAGTACCTTTTTCTCAATATCCTCATCGGATATTGTACCAGTACCTGCAGTGTTTAGACTGAATGAGAATGGTTCAGGTCTGCCGATTGAATATGCTATCTGCACACTCACCTCTGTGGCCAGGCCATGGTGAACAATATTTTTGGCAATGTATCTTGCTGCATAACTACCAGTTCTATCCACTTTGGATGGATCCTTACCTGAAAATGCTCCACCTCCGTGATATCCAGCACCACCATAGGTATCAACTATGATTTTTCTTCCAGTAAGACCTGCATCGCCATGTGGACCACCGATAACAAATTTACCAGTACCATTAACAATCACATCGGTCTGCTCGTTGAAAAAATCCCCAATGGTCGGTTTAATAAGCAACTCAGTCAAGTCCTCCTTTATTTTATCCTGTGATACATCCTCAGTGTGCTGGGTGGCAACTACCACTCTATCAGCTTCCACGGGTTTGCCATCCACATATCGGATTGAAACCTGGGATTTTCCATCAGGACGGAGATAATCAAGCACACCATCCTTGCGTAATTTTGCCAGATTTTTGGTTAAATCATGGGATAATGTAATAGGCAAAGGCATCTGCTCAGGCGTGTGATTTATCGCATAACCAAACATAAGTCCCTGATCACCAGCTCCCTGTTCCTCGGGATTTTGTCTGACCACACCTTGTGCGATATCTACTGATTGCTCATGGATTACATTGATAACAGCTAGATCCTTGTAGTAAAAACCAATTTTTGGATAGGTATATCCAATTTTTTCCACAATATCCCTCACATGTTTTTGGAGGTCAACATATGAATCTGTTGCGATTTCCCCTCCAATAACTACCAGCCCAGTTGTGACAAATGTCTCACAGGCAACTCTTGATTCGCTATCTTGTCTAAGCATCTCATCAAGTATGGTATCAGAAATTTGATCAGCGATCTTGTCGGGATGCCCTTCTGTAACGGATTCAGATGTAAATAAGTTTGTACCCATATTAATCTGTATCAATTTCATACTTATTCAAATTAAAATATTATTATATCGAATGTCAAAAATACTGAAAAATCAAAAAATGTCATTGATTTGAGAACAATTTTTGAAACTGGTCAATTAGTATGAAATTCATAATTACTCTTTTTATGGGTACGAATTGAATTAAAATTAGATGAATTGGACCACTGGTAAAAAGATTAGAATGAACAGGTTGATAGATGAGACTGGCTTGATACTCGCAGTTCCTATGGATCATGGGTATACTCTCGGGCCCATTCAGGGTATAACTGATATAAACAAAACTGTGAAGGCAGTTTTCGATGGTGGGGCCAGTTCTGTTATAGTGCAGAAGGGAAATGTTAGATTTATCACAGATGCAATACCAAAAGATGGTGGATTGATCATCCATCTTTCAGGTTCTACTTCCTTATCACCAGTAGCCAATGTTAAATTGATGACTGGTTCTATCTATGATGTGATCAGACTAGGAGGCGATGCAGTCTCCTGCCATGTGAATGTTGGACCGGATGGAGATGCTAGGATGCTTGAGGATCTGAGCAGAATAACAGAGGAAGCAGATCTAAACGGATTACCAACCTTAGCCATGATGTATTCCAGGGATAATGATGGTAATAATAGTCAGGATCCAAGTACACTATCCCATGTAGCCAGAATAGCACAGGAAAGTGGTGCAGATATAG
>DAOUUM010000068.1 GCA_030668165.1 Candidatus Heimdallarchaeota archaeon | reverse complement strand
TAACATCATCCAGAATTTCCATTGCCAGATTGTAAGCTGTGAGAAAATCCTTAGATCTGAATTCATCCACCAATTCTGCAAATTTGCCCTCTTCCAAATTGACAAAATTGGAATCATATGAACTTATGATGGTCTGTAAGTACCTAATCTTATTCAGAACCAGTTCAAACCAGTATGCCTGTTTCACTATCTCGCTGAATTGATGAGTTCCCGGATAATATCCCATCACCTCATTGGAGAAATCAGAGGTGAATCTATTATAGAATGTATGTGGCAGACCCACCGCATGACCCAACTCATGAATAAGTATCTTACTGAGACCTGATTTTTTAGTCATATCTGGCATGAATGCCCTGTCCAACTCATATAGAATTGTTGTTCGACCAATACCTCCAAGACCTGTATATAACCCTCCTGACCATGGTATCCATCCCAGTTCACCAACAAAGCTTGCATTATCCAGTAAGAGGATCAATCCAGTCAATGACTGGTCGTAGCCCTCGGGGATACCAAAATATTTGTTTTGCACATCAATATTTCCTTCCATCTGATCATGAAAATAATAACCATCATAGTATGTCCAGTTATCGAAAGGACTTGCTGTATTCTGATATATTGTGTAACTCACCTCTCCCTGCTCAACGAATTGATTCATCAGTGCATCATTCTTAATATCGATAAATTCAATGCTGACATCAACTGAGGTACTCTGCAATAACTCACCCATCTCGTTTACAATGCTATCCTCATTCACGATCCAAGCGAGGTCCTCCTTGGCAATCTGATCAGAATCATAAACCACCTGGATAGCAGTATACAGGGAATTACCCAGATCCTCGGGCTGTGTGTACATATTATACACATTAACAATCCAGTCTTGTAACCAGTTTCCAATAATCGAGGTAATTATCAGCTTTTGATCGATGCTATTCTGATCTTTAATCAGATCCTGTAATGGGTGAAAATATGAATCATCATAATCCACATCCAGGTTCCATATCGCCCTCCAATTGAGGTACCATTGAAATGCTGTGGGATCTAAAATGGTAATATCTGTATCTTTTGAGTAGGCTGCATAGGGGAATCTGACATCGTAATTAGTGGGATAATCCCATTCCAATCTCCAGTAGAATCTCTGCCTGTCAGAATCTGGATCGATCTCTGTCACATTGAACCAGTGCCGATCGGAACCACTGTCCAATCTGGTCTGATTAAATATAAATATATTGTAAAGATTGTCAGTCAAACTGGTTTTTGGCTTGTTTGCTTCGAGGTAGTCAGTTAATTTTTCCACATCAATGCTGGTACCATTTTGTCTGTCAAAAATATCCTTTCTCTCAAAATGGGTCTTCTGTTCATTGAGTGCAGTTTCATTAAGTTTAGATGTCCAGTCCTCTGTGGTAATTGTATCCACAAATTGATTTATCTGACTCTCATATCCATCATCCGCAATTATTATCTCATAATTCATATCTATAACCCAATTTTCGTAATAAAATTCTGAAGGTAGATTCTGTATAATGGTTGTCTGATCCACCAATTCCTCATCATAATTTATAAATGTCAGAACAAAATTCTTCTCAAATTCAACTTCAAAATCAAACTGTTCAGCATTAATTGGACTACTTGTTATCAATCCTATTAGTACAACAATTAAGAGGGTCTTGGATGTTTTCACAATATCTACTTGCGATGTAACCTAATAAACATAACTTGATTCGAGATATTATTCGTAATAAATTCGATAACTTATCTCTTTCTTCTCTCTACTAATAAGGCAAGTAGTCCTGGTACGAAAAATGGTGCGGTACATTTTCAACCATCAGTATCTTCAGAATCATACAGTATTCTGTTATCTTTTAGTATTGAGATTCCCTCGTCGATCAACATTTACAATTTTTAGAGTTTTAACTGATTAAATTAAGATTCTCTCTCGCCAGATACAAATGCATTGAAACCTTCTATTGCTTCAGTTCTAGAACAGAAATCAGGTGGTGCTTTGAAGTAATGTGCACATACTGACTTGACTGGACCGGATACTCCTCTTCCCAGTGCGATTTTTCCAGCTCTGACAGCATCAACCAGTGTTGCAGCTCCATTTGCCCCATCATCTGTCTTCATACGAATATCAATCTCGACTTTGTTTCCTAAAAATCCTTCACCAAACACCCAGTAATGACCAAGTCTTCTAGAACCCAGAAAATCAAGGTAATCAGTGGTTCCTGCGGCTACATTAATGTCATAGGGTAGAGATCTTTTGATACTATCCTCTTTCACTCGTCTCTTGAGATTTCGTCTCTCATATTCAAGAGTAGTTAATCCCTCAAGTCCACCGGATACATCCAATTGATATGTATCTTTGATCTTGACTCCATGCTCATTGAGAACCTCAAGAATGCCTTTGTGGAAGATTGTACCTCCAGCCTGTGATTGAAGATCATCGCCTATCATTGGCAACCTCTTATCCTTGAATTTTCTCACCCATGTATTATCCTGGATAATTTTAGAAGGTGTTGAGTTTATAAAACCAACATTGGAATTCAATGCAGCTTCTGCACAGTAGGCTGCCAGTTCATTTGCTCCCGAGGGGGTATTGAGGACTAGTAGTTCTGCACCAGATTTGATAAGTGATTCAGCAAGATCCACATCAGCTTCATCTGATAGTTTAATTACAGATGTTGCATATTGAGATACTCCATCCAGAGTATTAATCTTCTCAACCTTCACTCCAGTGGGAGGAATATCAATTGCTTTGGATTCATTGTTTGGAGGGCTAAATATTGCCTCAGCCAGATCCTTGCCAACTTTTCTCTTGTCAATATCATAAGCAGCAACCACACTGATATCACTGATTGTGAATCCACCCAGTAGGGGAAACATTAGATCATCGGTGCTGTTGTACTTGTAATACTCAATAGCCTGAACCATTGCACTGGTGAGATTTCCCACACCAACAACTGCAATTTTAATAGAATTATTATCTGCCATTATCGATCAATCTCTCCTCTGATGAATTTTTCCACACGTTCCTTACCCTCAAAATCGGGTATCTGCACAGGTGGATGCTTGAAAGCATATGCACTCATAGAAATCAGTGGACCGGCTATACCCCTATCCAAAGCAATTCTCAATGCTCGTATAACATCAATCATCACTCCAGCGGAATTTGGAGAATCCTGCACACTTAATTTCAGTTGCATATTAATTGGATGGTCTCCAAAATTTCTTCCATTTGCATTGATATAACAAATTTTGTTATCTTCCAAAAATGGTACATAATCTGAGGGACCAATTCTTGTGGGTACATCATATGGAAGTACAGAAGTTACGGCTTTGGTTTTAGAGATACGCTTGGTAGTTAATCGATCTTCCTTCTTCATATTAAGAAAATCAGTATTTCCACCAACATTCAGTTGATAAGTCTCCTCAACTCTGATACCTCTATCATGCATCAACTGCATGAGGACTCTGTGCAGTATCGTGGCACCTAACTGTGATTTTATGTCATCTCCAGCAGCTGGAAGACCAGCATCCATGAATTTTTGGGACCATTCTTTATCTGAAACGATAAAACTTGGAATACCATTGGCAAAGGCTACGTGGGAATCCAATGCTGCTTGTGCATAAATCTTGGTTGCCTCCTCAGATCCTACGGGAAGAAAATTGACCAATATCTCTGCACCAGTCTCTTTCAAAACATGTGCCACATCAACAGCATCATCCGGATTTGGATAACAGAAGAAAGGCTCCTTCATATGTTCAGCCACTCCATCGGATATTGGTCCTGGAAGAACTTGAATGTTCATGTATGGGACATCTGCAAACTTTTTCACGCAATTAGGTTCGGCGTAAATTGCCTCGGAGACATCTTTACCAATTTTTTTAGTATTGATATCAAATACCGCAACGACCTCAACATCTGAAATATGATAATCACCAAATCTCGTGTGCATTAGTCCAGGAATGTGTTCATCATCGGGTGCATCCTTATAGTAATACAGCCCTTGGACGATTGAAGATGCACAATTACCTAATCCAGCAATTGCGATTTTTATTTTTCCTGCCATGTTTATCTACACCTCGACTATATCAAATCCATTTAAGAAAGAATCCATTCAGACGATAAAAAATGTTAGTCAAATGAATAATATTTTATGATCATATAATAAAAACAGCCTAAGCTGTAAAATCGTCAAGTTAAATTATCTGAAACATGGTTTTCTAATTTATATTAATCCCTCGAAAAGATATTTTCTCAACTAATGCTAATAACATTGTTTTGCTTCTGGAATCATCAAATTTCTCAAGAAATGCAATTGCTCTATCTCTCAATTCTATGGATTTATTCATCACTGTTTCAATTGCACCACTTTCGATGAGAATAGATCTGATAGTCTCGATACTAATCGGCTCATTATCGAGATAGAATGCCCTCAGAGTTTCCACCTGATCCGGTGTACCCTGTTTCAAGGCCTCTATGGTGATTAATGACTGAAACCTGTTATCAATATCAGAAACAGGTAATTTACCCAGATCATTCATCGTTCCCACAATTCCCAAGACATCATCTCTTAATTGATATGCGGTACCAAAATTGTATCCAAATTCAGAAAATTCGTTAACAGTGTTTTGATTATCAGTTGCTAGCAGAGTGCCACTTTTAGAGGCAGCTTCGAACAAAGCAGTGGTTTTACGATACAATACATCCATGAAAAATTCTTCTGAGATTGATCTTTTACTAACCAGATCCTTTGATAGGAAAAGAGCAGATGATAGGGCAGTGCCAACCTTGCCGACTTCTCGCACTATCTGATTATTATCAGTGCGGGTTGCAAGATCAAATACAAATGCTGATAAATTATATGCACTTGATAATGCTGCAAAGGTACCAAATCTTACAAAAAATGATTCCTCTCCACGTCTCAACTCATCTTTATCAAAAATATCATCTACAATCAAAGACGCATTGTGACTAATTTCAAGTGCTGCACAAAGAGGTTTGAGCTTTGTTTCATCAGCATCTTCCCCAGCAACTAATCTGTAACTGTATCTAGCAATCAGTGGACGAAGTTTTTTACCCTTATTTGCTGCAAATAGGGGAATTATCATCTTCTTCATAACTGAAGACCTATATTCATCCTCAATTATTTCTAATATCCAATCATTAATTATTTTTCGATCCTCTTGATGAAGGTCGATGGATTGCTTCGATTTCAATTCTATTCTCCCAATTCTGTTTCGATATAATAAATGACATGATAATGGATAAGATAAAAATGAATAAATTATTATAAAATGATATCCGTTTTAATTTTGTGCATTTCCTATTATCTTAATAATTTACAATTGATACTGATTAAGGAAACTCACTTGCTATAGATGTTGCGACTTCAACAATTTGCTCACTGAATACACTCAAGATCAGGGTCAAAATACTCAACAAGATCAGTAGGATCAAGATTGGTAAAAATACTCTTACCTCACCGGTATTCTCATCTGGCTTTTCTGTCATAATTCTCATGATTCTACCATAGTAGTATATACTGATGGCTGAACCAATCACACCAATCACAGCTAACCAGATCAGATCTGCAAAGACTGCAGAGTAGAACAGAAAGAATTTACCAGTAAAACCGAGTGTTGGGGGAATTCCCATTAGCGAGAATAAGCCAATTGCAAGAGTACTTGCAAATACTGGATGCTTGTGGAACAATCCCTTGAATTTATCAATATCAGAACTACCAAAGTTGTCAATCACAACAAAGGTGGCAATTAATACTGCTCCCTTCATCAGCACATGTGCAATCACATGTATCAGTATACCTGCAATTGCTGCCTGTTGAATGGAAGAATTAGCGGTTGCTCCATAGGCTGCCACACCAATTACGATGTACCCTGCCTGGGCAATGGTAGAATATGCCAGTATACGCATTACATTGTTCTGCATAACTGCTGCAATATTACCCAGTAACATACTGAGTGCTGCGAGTCCTGCAAATAATAGACTCCAGCTACTTGACCACGAATGCATACCAACAAAGAATAGCTGGAATACAAAGGCAAATGCCATCTTTTTACTGGAGGCTGCAAGGAAGGTAACCATTGAACTGGAAGCTCCAGAATACACATCTGCGATCCAGAAATGGAATGGTACAAGACCAATCTTGAACCCACTACCCGCTGCAATCAGTGCAATAGCAGCAAATTGAAGACTCTCCGAGGATGGTAATGCAGGGGCATTCATTGCAAATGTACCTGTGGCACCATAATACATGGAAAGGCCGTATACTATGATAGCAGAGGAGAGTGCACCAAGTAAAAATATCTTGAGAGATGCTTCTGCTCCGGATCTGGTACGCTTACGAAAAGCAACCATTGCATATGTGGTAATTGATACCAGTTCATATCCCAGATAAAGTGGGATGAAATTATTTGAGGAAGCAACAACCATTCCACCAGCATTGGCCAGAAGTAACAATGAATAGAACACACCTAGATCCAATTCATGTCGATATTCCTTCCACGCAACTATGACCACTAGTAGTGATGATAGAAGACCAATCAAAGAAAAGGTTGAGTAGAAGGTTTCATAGCGGAAGAAATCTGTTGTGGCACTACCCTTGGAGTATATCACTGCAAAGGATGTTGCAACTAAAATGAAGATTGTTACTGAAGTTACCCATTCTCTTGCTCTCTCTCTCAGGATTAGATCCAGTACGAGATTAACTATAATCCCTGCAACAATAACTATTAGTGGTAACCAGCCATCTGAATATTCAATCATTTGAAATTCTCCTTATGGTATTATTGATGCAGACCATTGGTCGAGCACCCACCAGACTAAACCGGGAATTAATCCAAAGACAAGAGCAAGGATTGAGAGTACAATAATTGGACCAGATTCCCACCATTTGGCAGGAACTGCGTCTTCAATTTCCTCAGTTTCCTTGTTGAATATCACTCTTTCAATTGCCCACAGGTAATAACCCGCGGTAACAATCACTGAAAGTACGGCAAGGATTGGAATCCATATCCAGGTACTACTTCCCAAGAGATCTGTATCGTCAAACATTGCTATGAATACTCCGATCTCCGCCACAAATCCTGCTAATCCAGGTAGGCCAGCGGAGGCAAATGCCAACAATACAAATAATCCACCGGTGAGAGGCATCTTATGAGCCAATCCACCTACTTTCTCGATGGATCTTGTATGATTCTTGGTATGATGTTCTATTATACCTGCCAGTAAAAATAATCCGGGAGAGATTATACCATGGGCAATCATCATGTACATCGCAGCAGTAAGACCTAGCTCATTGAATGCAGCCAGTCCCAGTAGAACAATACCCATATGACTGATGGATGAGTAAGCAATCATTCGCTTGAGATCATCCTGCCTCAGTGCAATAAATGCCGGGTAAACCATCGATACCAGACCAATGATGGCAATAATGATTCGTATATCCTTGCCATAGTCTGATTCAAAGAAGGTAACTCCTCCTTGATTGGTTTCAGAATATAACCAGAATGGAATTCTCATCAGACCATATCCACCCATCTTCAGCAGTAACCCTGCAAGTATGGCTGAACCTGGTGAGGGAGCCTGTACGTGTGCATCGGGAAGCCATGTGTGAACTGGAACCTGTGGAAACTTGGTTACAAATCCAATAAATACCAACCAGAAAATGGTTGATAATGTCTTATAATCAACTGTAGCTATATTTGTCTTGAGTTCTGGTAAGTAGAAGGTATGTCCTGCATTGATATAGATCAAAAATAAACCGATCAACATCAAAAGTGAGGCTAGATGGGTATAGATAAAGAACTTTATCGCTGCATATTTCCTCTCAGGTCCACCCCAAATATGAATTAGGAAGAACATTGGTACTAGAACCAATTCCCATGCAATGTAGAACAGGAATAAATCCAGAGCCATGAATGTTCCTGTAACTGCTGATAAGAGAACAAGCATCAGTGCATAGAAAGTTGCTTCCTGATCAGTGATGTAGAAACTAGAGACTATTGATACAAGAAAGATCACTTGAGTTAATACTATAAGAGGCATAGATAGGCCATCGACTCCAACAGCAAATGAGATGCCAGCACTGGGGATCCAGTCAGTACTGAAATGTAGTAGAAATCCATCTACTGCATTATCCATTCTATCTCCTGGTAGGAAGTGTACAATCCACAGTACGATACTGTAGATTGTTGTTAATGAAACAACTACCAAAGCGATTATCTTGGCGATCTTTGGATTATTACGTCCAAATAAATATGCGAATAATGCAAGTACTATAGGTGTTAATAGAAGAATTAGTAATTCCATGTAATCAACCATAATTTCGGTATATAGTCGGTGCTTGGATTTTCGCTTTTTAATTCATATGAATGATAAACAAGTCACCTTATATTTTAATAACAATTATCTATCATAATTCTAATTGTGTCATATTAGATACCAATGATGATTAATTACAATTTTAGATATGCCGCCAGATTGATTTAAGGACAATTTTAAATAAAATCTAATTTATCAGAAAGAATCAATTCTGCATTATTATATCTCTGCAATTGGTATATTTGTGTTAATATAGTATTAATAACTAATTCAAAATATTTTGATTTTTATGATTTTTATTAAAGTGAGATTATATCATAGGTTACAAGCGAGAACAGGGTTAGTATCACAGATAAACCGAGCACCATGAATTTGGCATACAGTCCGGTGTGACCTGATTGTAATCCTTTCAATTTTGATGCTACCGATTTGGTCGTCCTCTCAATATACTGGATGAAGCCATCAACTCCCTGCTCATCGGCAGTTCGTGATATGGATCCAAGTCCCAGTCCAAGTTTCTCTGTCACAATATTATCAATGATGAACTCATCTATGATCTGTGTATCCACTGCTTTGAAAGCATCACCCACTGCCATAACTGGCTTTTCAGCAAACCAGTAGATGAATAGATCAAGCCCAAATCTGTTCTTGACCACTTTTTCCATCGCCTGGAAGGCAGATGTTGCAGGTAATTTGGCAAGTGAGGGGATCTCCCAGTAATATATTGCAAATGATAGCAATGCACCGAGTCCAACTGCGATGGTTGATGGAACTGCGTCTCCCCAGGCAAATACTCCTCCATGAACATTGAACATAACTGCAAGAGCATGCTCAAAATTCCAGATATTATCTGCCTTGGTAAGTGTACCTATGGTCCACCAGAGACTCTGAATTACCACGAGTCCAGCTAGAGTTCCAAGCACAAATCTCATGGTTAGTGATGCCTTATGCGGGTGTACGTGTTTCTTATCATATCTTGGTTCTTTAAGAAATACTTTGATAAGTAATTTAGAAGAATAGAATGCGGTGATACCAGCAGTGACTACTGCAACCCAGTATAGGGCAACTCCTCCCACAACAGCCTCACTAGTTTTTACAGATAAGAGTACTGCATCTTTGGACCAGAAACCTGACATGAATGGTGCACCCATAAGTGCTAGAAGACCAATCAAGGTGGCCCAGAAAGTAAAGGGCATCTTGGTTCTCAATCCACCCATATCCTTCATCTCTTGTGAATGGACAGAATGGATAACCGCACCTGCTGCAAGAAACAGCATTGATTTGAAGGTTGCGTGTGCAATCAGATGGTAAAAACCAGCGACCAATCCACCACTACCAATGGCAATGGCAATATAACCCAATTGAGAAACTGTCGAGAATGCAAGAACTTTCTTGATATCAGTGGCAGTCAATGCAATCAAACCACCTGCCAGAGCAGTGGCCGTTCCAGTCCACGCTATGATGTTTGCCGGAGTAAAGAACTCATTGGTTCCAATGAAAGTCGCAACAGTATTGAACACCACATGTCCATCATGCACCTCATAGAAGGTGAAAAATGTACGGGCAATTAGTAGTAGACCAGCCTTTACCATTGTTGATGAATGTAGTAGTGCGG
>DAOUUM010000262.1 GCA_030668165.1 Candidatus Heimdallarchaeota archaeon | reverse complement strand
CCACATCAATATTTGCCCTTCATTCTTCTTATAAAATCTATAATTTCAGCACGAATTGCCTCTGATCTGGTGGGGAAGGCTTGAGTTCTTAATAATTCATCCAATGATACAAGTTGATCAGTTGTTATTTTTACTGATAATGGTCTCATATTTTCTGACATTTGTGATCACTACTCTTAATGAGAATAATTTCTATAAGAAGTAATCGGAAATGTTTCACAAAATAGAATGCAAGTTTCATAATAGTCCAAATTGATATTAGTATTGTTTACTTTCTGTTATGAGTTAGATTGATTGAATCTGTAAATAATCAATCATTTTAAATAAAGCAATTTTCTATTTAATTTTGCCAAATGAAGATTAGTTGATTTCGACTAATCTGAGGAGCTGAAAAATATGAGTGAAATTCCTGAAGAATTAATAGAAGATAGTCTCAAACTACTGAACATAATAGCCGACACAGGTCGCATCAAAAAGGGAACAAATGAAGTTACCAAAGCACTCGAAAGAGGCACTGCTTTAATAATTTACATAGCTGCCGACATCAATCCTGCCGAGATAACCCGTCATCTACCCATTCTTGCCGCAGAGAAAAATGTTGCATATCTGATGGTTCCAACCTCTGAGAGGCTTGGAAAATCTGCTGGAATAGAAGTTGGTGCTGCATCTGTTGCAATTGTAGATGCTGCTTCATCAGACGGCGAACTCAAGAGTATTGTTGAGCGAGTTAAGCAGTTTAACTAGGTGATCTGATTGAGTGAGACAACCGAAGAGCGTTTTAATGATGAAAAAGGAACACCCGCTGAGATTATTCAGATCGTGGGTCGTTCAAGTGTTATCGGAGAAGTGATCCAGGTACGATGCAAGATAATTGCAGGAAGGGATCAGAACCGAATTTTGACCCGAAATATCAAGGGTCCAGTCAGACTTGGTGATATACTGATGTTGAAGGACACAGAACGTGAAGCCAGAAATCTAAGGAGACGTAAGTAATGCTTAGGAAGTATAGATGCTCATTCTGTGGTCACGATATTGATCGTACAACAGGTATTATCTATGTGAAAGAGGATAATTCTATCCTGAGATTCTGTTCACTTAAATGCAAAAAATCTATGGTTACCATGAAGCGTAATCCTAGAAAACTGAAATGGACCAAATACTACGAGAAGAAATTCTAATATTAGATATAATTAAACAATAAAATTTAGCCATCTATCTTGAGTTATCGATATAAATTACAGATTATCAAGACAAATTCAAGTAAATTCAGTACTAAAACATAAATACAATATTTAACGCAGAAACTAGAGGATTATAGTTTATGGTTGATAAATTGGAATTATTTGCCGAATTAGCTCTGGATAAAGCTATGCTATATAATGAAAATATTAAATTTCAACCAGAACTGGATCCAATAAATATTTGGAAGGAATATTCGAAATCATGCCTACCAGTGCTGAATCACCTGATAACACTGACTGAATTAGTGTTTAAAAGGTATCAAGATGAGTTTACAAAGAGTCACGAGAGGTTGAAAGATAACTCAGATGATTATGATTACATGATCTCAAAATTACAGAATTTGTCTTCAACCCAGCTTGATTTCTCAGTTTTATTGCATCAGTACACCCTACTGTCATTTAACAAGGAAATATCAAATGAATTAGATGTAAATGGCAGCGACAATCAGGAACTGGAGGCAATACTGATATCACTAAATCATCTGAATTTCACAGGGAATATTGCCTTTAATGATGAATTACCCCAATCAGTGGTTTCTCCCATTCAAAATTATATACTGGATATCCGTGAAAATGAGAAATTACTCCGTGATTTTTTACTAATTGGAAATAACACCGAATTCATGGAATCTAATGCTGAAATTTGTAGTAATGCTTACAATCATATTGGGCAGTATTACATGAAACGATTGAGTAAAATTACCGATAGGATAGGAAAATCTGTGTGGTGGGAGGATCCATGGTTGAATGTTAATATCAATCAGATGGTATTGAAAACACATCGTCAGTTCCATCAAATATGGGTTGATAAAACCCAATCCAAGGAAATTTCATCAATTATAGATAGAAATCACTTGCTTGATATTCCAACAGCAAAAGCAAAAATAATCATGTACAAATTGCTTTATTATTATGAATTGGGGATTTTAAATGCATCTAAGGGATTACACCGGCAATCCATCAAGTACTTTGAATTAATTCAGAGCTATGAGGAGAACTTTAATGAGATACTGAGTCATCCATTGAATGAGGAGACAAGAAACCTAAAATCCAGATTTAATAACTTGATGAAAAAAATCAAGCTGGTCAATCATATTGTTAAACTATCTTCATATATCAACTCAATTCAACGAGAGCTTGTCAAAGGAGAACTAACATCTATTGCTGGAATAATTGAAAAGATTAACAAGACCCAGGCAAATTTCATACCTGAAGTAGATGTCCCATTCTTATCGGCAGTTCCTGGAATTTACACCTCAATAACTCATTTAATGGAACTTCAACTCAAAAACACGCCTTTCATTGAGGATCTGAATAATACCATAAATCAATCCCTTGAGAATTTTCTTAATCGAATTGATACTGCTATCATCGGTCTTGAGAGTAAATGGGAGGAAACAACCAAGGAGACAATTGAGAGTCGCAGTCAAAGACTGAAGTTAATACTTGACGAGGTAAATTTATTGCATGAGACCATCTCTCTTCTACCCAGATCCATCCTTCACAAGGATATGTTGGAAAATTCTTTATGGGTACTTAAGAATCTGGTGATAAGTATTCTTTGTGATTACAACGCTTTGGAGCATACAGAATTAAATCCAATTATTGGATTACTTTACAAACTTTCAGCGGCTCATCATGCAAAAATAGCATATAAATCAGAGATGGAAACAAAAATTCATGATAAGATTCCAGTATTAAGAATTAAAACTCAATTTTTTGGTACCTTCACCACATCCAATATGCTGGAAATCAAAATTTACAAGTTGATTCTCGAATATCTCTATATTAATGAGCTAAGTTCAAATTTGACCCTAGCTGTTACTCAGGATCCAGATACAGTGATAAATAAAGAAGAGACAATAAAACGCATTGGGAACTCCTTGGATGAACCCAAAATTTTCTTTGATTTATTGAAAAGGATAGTTCAAATTTCAAACTCAACAACACAGTTTAGTGAAAATGAAGGAACTAAGATTGAAATGAAAGAATTAGACGAAATTAAGCGACAGAATATATTGGCTAGGGGAGTACTGACTTTCTATAATTCTATTAAATGTTTGATTCTGTCCTCATTGTCAAATAAACTATCTCTTGATGATGAGGCCATGATTATTATCAATAATGCCATTGGAGAGGGATTCAAAGCTGCAGAGATTATAAATGAGCTTAATATAATTGATCCAGAATCAGAATTCGGAAAGCATGTATTTTCATTCGCTCAGTTATGTCAGAATATCAAAAATACAGAGCTAGCAAATTCAAAACCATTTGTGATTCCAATAACTGATATGATGAATCTATTAAAAACGATGTTATTTGCCTTGTAGAAAATAAAATTACGAAGTAATTTACTAATTATTACTGAACCCATAGTTAACTATAAAATCAAAAAATACTTCCTAAATTTTGGAATATGACTAACGAAGTAGATGGTATGTATAAGGTGAAGGATATTTCCCTCGCCGTAGCAGGTCGAAAACAGATAGATTGGGCCGAGAGTAGAATGCCAGTTTTGATGACATTAAGAGAAAAATACAAGGACAGCAAACCACTTAGTGGTCAGAGAATTGCGGGTTGTTTGCATGTTACCAAAGAAACTGCCTGTCTTGTTGAGACCCTAGTTGATCTTGGTGCAGATGTTGCATGGTCCGGTTGCAATCCCCTATCAACCAATGATGAGGTTTCAGCTGCTCTTGCGGCAAATAATATAAAAATCTGGGCATGGTATGGGATGGACACCGATAATTATTACTGGGCCATCGACAGAACCCTTGATTTCAAGCCAACTCTTACACTCGATGATGGTGCAGATCTTATCTTCAGAGTACACAATAATTACCCCGAATTAGCTGAAGGCATACTTGGAGGAACCGAAGAGACTACCACCGGTGTGCACCGACTAAGAGCAATGGGTGATGATGGTAAATTATTGTATCCAGTGGTCGCAGTCAACGATTCACCAATTAAAAGTCATTTTGATAATTATTACGGAACAGGGCAATCCACCCTAGATGGTGTGTTGAGAGCCACTGCAATATTATTGGCAGGTAAGAATGTTGTTATAGCTGGTTATGGACAATGTGGATCAGGTCTAGCCATACGTGCAAAGGGTGCAGGTGCAAACGTGATTGTCACGGAGGTTGAACCTGTGAAGGCACTTCAAGCTGTGATGGATGGATATCGAGTTATGCCAATGTCAGAAGCCGCAAAGATTGGTGATTTATTTATCACTGCTACAGGTATGAAAGATGTGGTCACCTATGAACACATGGAAACTATGAAAGAGGGTGCAGTTGTTTGTAATACTGGTCATTATGATGTGGAGATCGAAGTAGCCAAACTGATGCAGAATATAAAATCAGTTAGAACAATAAGAGAAAATACTGAAGAAATGATTATGCCATCTGGTACAAAGATATATCTCCTTGCAAAGGGTAGACTGGTAAATCTAGCCGCGGCTGAGGGGCATTCTCCAGAAATTATGGATCTCAGTTTTGCTGGCCAATTAATGGCTCTGATATCTCTTACAGAGAAGAAATTTGGTGAGGAAAACAAGGTGAGTACTCTCCCATATGAGATTGATCTTGAGTTGGCTTCAATCAAATTAGAGACAATGTCCTTTTCTATTGATACACTGACTGCGGAGCAAGAAGCGTATAAAACCGCTTATCATGAAGGCACATAAAAAATAAACAAAAAAATCT
>DAOUUM010000277.1 GCA_030668165.1 Candidatus Heimdallarchaeota archaeon | reverse complement strand
CAACCAAAAAATCAGTTGGAGATACGCCTTCAATAAAGATATTTCTTAGTCTTCCCCTGGTATTTTCATCTAGTGTATCAATTTTATCTGCTATATAGTTTAAATTTCTGGCTTGGTGTCTTAATAATTTCTGAAAGGTAGTTCCTGTAGTCTCTATTAATTCTTTTCTTTTGTTGGGGTCAATCTCCAAATCGCTTTTTCCATCAAGTATAGTGGCAGCTTCTACTTGTGCCATAGTTTGGAAAGATTTTGCAAAGAGATTATATATTTCATGCTTAGACGCTTTGCTGTCTTGCTTATCTAGGAATTTGTTTAATTCTTTATCCTTACTGTAAAATATTACCTTCATTGCGTTATCATCAATATTTTTGATCTCTACATTGAATTTATCATCTTTCAAATCTCGTAGTGTAATTTTATCTAGTTGTATCTGTTGTGTTACTCTAAAGCCTTTTGATGTTAATGAATAAATGCCTTGTTCTTCTCTCTTAACGAGCTTGTTATCAATTACAGCCCTCATATATTTTGGAAATACTGACTGTCTATATGTATCTTCTCTCGTACCTCTTTTTTTCTTGGGAACGCGGTTATATTTTGCAATATTCTCAAACTTCCTTATTTTCTCCGCAATTTCTTCTCCTGATATATTCTCAATACTCTCCTTTGTTCTCTTATTGTACATATAAATTAATATTCATTCTTGCTGCTGGCTTGTTTTTGATACCATATCTTACACTTCTACATTACAAACTAATTGCATATATTAGTTAGTTTGTATCATTATATGGGTTAGAGTGATAAAAATCATGGATTACACTAAAACAACCTTCAATTTCAACTCAACCAATTACGGACTTTTCTGTAGCCTAATGGTACACAATCAAGTCGTAGTACCTCAGAAGATCCAGAATGGACTTGACCTCAAAGAAGGAGATAGTACCCTAATACCGATATTGAAGATCGATGATACCAAGGATTTACAATCACAGATAGAAAACTATGAAGTCAAAGGAGATAATAATGACAATGAGCAGTAAACTAATACTAAACAGTATGGTAGCTACAGCCCTAATCCGACTGACACAGAAGTATGAATTATCAATCAACGAGTATTCATTGAGTGGTTTCCCTCCTACTAATTTGTATTTGCATTTAATATTAATCAGAATACATATTCGTGGGTCCTGTTCAGAAATTGGAACAACACAACATAATGCATGGAATTTTAGAGTATGTTTGTTAACTTATCTTATGAATGCAAAAACTACAAAACATGGTTTTATATTTAATAATGGAATAGAGTGATTGTCACATGACATCTAAAATTAAATTTGATGTATTTCTTCATTCAGATTCTGAAAAGGAGATAAAGAGGTTACCTGAAAAGGTAAGGAACCTAGTGATGGAAAAAATTAATTCTCTTGATTTTCCCTTTTCAATTCAATTCAAGCATTTAGAAGAGAACTATTATCGTTTAAGATCAGGTAGATATAGGATTATATACCAGATATTTTTTGATAAACAAATTGTTGTAGTTATAAGAGTGGCATTCAGAAAAAAAGCATACAAGAATTACAAGAAGTAGGATTTGTACAGTAGACAAATTTATTTAGTTGTGTTAACTATATTATATTATGTCTAGCGCAAAACTTGAGGAGACAGTTAAGAAACTTGAAAAAAGAGTTACTGACCTCGAGAGTGAAATCTCTGAATTAAAAGAGTTTGATACCTTAACGGAAGATGAACTTCAAAGGGGTAAGGAAGCGAATGAATGGGTTAAATCTGGTGATTTAAGCAAATTGGTTAAAGTAAAATAAATACACCTGTGCAATATAATTTTTAGAGATACGAACAAAATATATGGTTTATGATTATGCTGTAGAATTGAAATAAACCACGTCAGTGGCAGTTTGTACATATCCACAATCCACTATGTATACATAATACATTGAGTGGTTTCCATCCTGTCCATTTCCAATTATTGAAAAATGTAAACTGAAATTCTGGATACCGGTTTCAAATTCAAGTGGAAATTCGTTGTCAGCTAATATTTCATTTATACCATCATTGAGATGGACTGATGTGATTTTTATCTCATATTGTGTATCAATACTGCCCTTAAAATTATAATAAATTTCATTGAATGATGCCTCATAAACATGCGTATCTTGAAACCTGATAGGATCAGAATGATTGTTTGCACAGTTAATTTGGTATAATTTTCCCAATAAAATTGAAATTAGGATTATAACAGATATACCAACTACTAATTTCTTTGTTGTTCCCACAATACTGGACTCATATCTAAATATAACAATTTTATGTAGAATGCTCAGCATAATTAATAATGCACATGACAATGCGAAATTTTTACAATGTGATTATTTTATCCTCTAATCCTACTTATACTGTTATTGCCATTGTACTTGCCGGATTTGATGATGCGACTTTGTTTGCCACCCAAGTTTTGACTTCAATTATTGAAAGTGAGGAAGTCGGGTATCAATCCTCTTTTTTGGTTCTAATACTTCTACCCATATTAATATCGGTATGCAGATGCAACAGCAAATGTCACCCAATATGGAAGAACAGGTGTACCATGAACAGGATTTGACGGAATAATTTACACAGCTTAAGCAATTGATATGGCTCGTCCTTACCAGATAATTTCCAAATTACTGGTCAGATTCAGCTAAGGGTTAATTACTCAACGTGTAATAATAATGCTGGGAAAGAGGATGATGAGCAATACTCACATCTATTAATTTTAGATTATTTTGAGTGGCATAATTCTCCACATAGGTCAAGATCACACTTTGAATTGGCCCCAATGCTTGCTGGGTCTTTATAGAACTAATGTCGATTTCTTCGTGATCTCCTGATTCGTATCGAATTAATGATTATCTAACTTTTTGATTTTCATCATCTTCATCTGGGAAATAAACAGCAAATACTATATGAACTAATTTCATAAGTTTAACACTAAAATATGATATAAATTATCTTGGAATAGATCAGGCAGATAATCACTTAATTTTGATTGAAAGCCAGGCTCTTCACGGTCACTGGAAAAGTGTGCCCCGAGTATAGTGGATCACCGATATCCACCCAGTCTCCCTCCTCTAGCATCAATTCATCGAGGCATATGAGATTTTCCTGTATCGCTGTTTCCTTGTGAATGTTGATCCCAACCATGGATCCCATATTTCCAGCAAATAGAAGAATGATCATCTTCTTATCAGTAACAGAATTTGGCAGGGCTTGTTCAATTGCCTTTGCAAATTCTGGTAGGTATCGATCTGACCAGTATATTGGATCCTTGAAGTAAAGGGCCACCATATCCTCACCCTCTGTCATATCAAATTTATTGAATGCTCTATCAATCTCCTTTTTGATGTGTTCCTCGCTGAATTTCTCTTTTCTTGCATTGACATGAAGAACAGGAATATTCTCAAGTGGTAGTTCGATTTTATCATCAAAATAGCAGGTTGATCCAGATACTGAGAGTGAGTATGATCCAGCACCAATCACAGTTGCCCGGATCTTGTTTTTGGGTTCAATTATGGTTATCCCAAAATCGTGTTTTTTGATTTCCGCAGCAATGTAACCACCGATATCATCGAAATTATCCATCATCCCAGAATCACCATATATAAATTCTGATACCCCTCCACAGAACATTATTTCATCGATGGGAACGCCAAAATCTAGATCCTCAGTCATCATCAGAGCTCTTGCCACAGGACTTGTGGCAGAACCACTCATCACCTCGATGAGAGCTTCCGCATACAGCCTACTAATGGACTGCACATCCTCTTCTATGATCGTGTCACCAATTTCATAATTCAGATTACCTTCCTGCATCACAACACGTGTTGGTGCATCCATCCTCCAGATCTTGAAATCCTCATCCATACCCAGTAATCTGCCTCCCACATTGATACATGAGGTGCTCAGTACCTCACCTTTGGATGAGATGGCCAGGTTACTTGTACCCCCACCAATATCCACGCTCAAAATGGTATTTTGTCTCTCTCTTGATAAGGCCACAGCTCCACTACCCATGGCTGCAAGCAGTGATTCAAAATTTGGTCCCGCAGTTGCACTGACAAATTTTCCAGTCTCCTCAGACAATCTTTCCACAATATCTGCAGCATTCTGCTTCTTTGCCGTCTCTCCTGTGATGATCACCGCACCGGTATCCACCATCTCAGATGTAATTCCGGCTTTTGAGTACTCCTCCTCACAGAATGCAACCACAGAATCCACATCGATAGTTGTGGGATCAATAAGGGGAGTGTTGATAATCTCTCCCTCGTATAGGATCTCTCGTTTAGTCACATTGAATCTATTTGACATGTTCAAAAATCCTGGTTCTCTGAACAGAGTTAGTCTTGAGAATATCAGGTGAGAAGTGGATGAACCAATATCAATGCCAACGCTCAGTACAGTCATTTGTTCTGCATTGCTGGATATGGTAAAATTATAGTTAGAATCAGATTTTGCGGGTACTGTCTGTGGTTTCTCACTCTCAATAATTCTTATCACCACCTCTTTGTCGTGATGCAGTGGTAATTTCACATCACCTGAGTATTCCAGTAGTTTAATTTTTTCATCTTCTGCTATCTCAATATATTCATTGCACACTGTACAGTAATATTTGATGTTGAATGAGGGATCACTACCCGGCATAACAGGACCCTGTGCCTT
>DAOUUM010000241.1 GCA_030668165.1 Candidatus Heimdallarchaeota archaeon | reverse complement strand
GCTTTCTTCACCAGTTTGGATCTCTTTCCAGTAACCAGTTCATTATAAGCCGGTTCGAAAACATTTTCGGGTGGATAGGCGAATAATGATAGAGATACACCTAGTTTCAGTTCCTCCTTGTCATCCAATTGAATACCATCGAATTTTTGAATGTAGTAAAGTATTTCAGATAATATCTCTGCTTTATTATAAACCAGATTGTCTGATTTGATGTCTATCTTCATTATGTTTCCATCTGGAGAAGAGATTATTGTTGGCAAGTATTTATTGATCATACTGAATGATTTTTCAATTTCTTGTCGATAGATTGCAATATCACTCATTAGTTTGGATTTTGCATCTTCAAGCGATTTATTGCAATTATTGACCAGTTTGTTAATCTTTTTACTTGGTAATTTATCTTTGGAGAATATTTCCACTTTGACAGATAACCATTCATCATTATAACCAGAATAATTGGAATTCAGATTATCAAAATTCTTTCTCAAAATCTCCTCAACCCTATCTCCAAATTCATTGGTCAGTAATCGAGTGTAAGGGGGTAAATCGACCTGTATCCCCTCTATAAAACTTTCATCAAGATTATCCTTGTTATCGAAATAACTGAGCAACTTCTCATTCGCAAGAATGGCATCATCAAACCATTTGATCAGTGGATTCATTATCAGATTTTGAACCTTGTGACCAACGTTAATGAGCATTGCATTGCTTATAATCGCTTCTTTAGCCAGATATTTAAGGAAAATATGTGGATCTAATTCTTTCAAATCAAAAGAATCCAAGTTTTTATCCCCAATTAAGTTAATGGTGCTGGATTCAAGTAATACTTGAGTTATATCGTAAAAATTCTTACCTGATTGGAACTTGTTTTCCTTTGAGTTAAAGGTGTACTCAACACCTTTTATGTCAACTTTTCTATTATATGTGGCAATATAGGCTAGCACAATATGCTGATATCCAAAAGTGGTTAATTTACTTGAAAAGGGGATTTTATTAACTTCTAAAAGAATCTTTGCCAAAATGTCTGCAACCTTAATTCTTGGACTCAAAGTCGAGTATTTATCAATCATATCTGTGATAACTCCACCCACCTTGGTAGTCGACATGAAGAACTGATCATGAATTGTTTCAGTTATGGTTGAAATGATTGCATTTGATGTTGAATTTGCCAATAACACTGCCTCATCAATGGATTCAACCGCCAATTTTTGAATTGTTTTGGATTTTATCTGCTTCACCAGTTCCTTTGTCCATGACTTCTCAATACCGGGAACATTTTTTATTTCACTGGCCATTTTCTTGGTATCCACAAATTCCTGTGCATAGGCAACCATTAGATCGAATGCGGTTTGTGATAGTGGAATATCATCTATCTCATCAATAAAACCTTCATAAAAATGTTTGATATACTTGGGCACTGTAAGTGGTGAGGTATTAATTATTGCCTGTGTTAAGAAAGTCCCAGCATTATCAAATTTGGTGATGGTCTGCAATTTATCAAATTCAATCTTAATCTTATCCATATCAGGAAGTGCACAAAGAACCAAAGGTTTATTCTGAACCACATCTAAGATAGCTTTTCTGACGAATTCACGTTCCACACTCTTTTCTAAAATGTGCAGTTCATTTACAGGAACTCTGGAAGTGTATTCATTGAAATCTTCATCTGTGTACTTAAGCAGTGCAGGAATAATGAGTTTTTCCGTTTTAAGGTAATTGTTGTTCAGATCCTTTTTCAAATCTTGTAAAACCCTGCTCTGCTCACCCCGAGGATTGGGCGAATACAGAAACAGATCAGGTTGTTTATTGGCTAGATGATAAAGAATAGAACTGGCATAACCATTCAGAACTTTATCTCGATTGTGCTCTTTCAACACACCTGAATATGTCCATAATTGTGGATTTACCTCCCAATCAAAACCTAATACTCCGTTCACTGCATCCTGTATAGATTCTGGATTCTCAAAGAAATCTTTCATGACCGATTTGTATCCCTCTCTGAGTTCCCTCGGTTTATTTTTCAGATTTCTCTCCATATTTAGAATTGTACTGGCATTCAAAAATGATTGAATAATGGCGTGGTGTGGAATACCCGCTCCAGCCTCGGCCAGATCAAGGATCTCACCATACTGTGTCAATTGTTTACCGAAGGTCAGGGCCAGGTCCTGCATAAGCTCCACAAAAGTCTCACTGGGAACAGATCCAATTTTTTCAGAAATGATATATGATAGGATCAGTTTTCTTTCATCAGCAATTTTCACACTATAGGTACCGTAAGCAGAACTCTCAACCGCTCCAGTCATGAACGCGGACTCAGCAGAACTGGCCTCAATACTTACTATATCTTTTAAAGCCATAAGCGTACTGGCTATTAACTTAGAATCCGTTTCAGATGATAATGAGCCTAATTCTGCCATTTGAATACCGATATCTGATTGGACACTAAACCATACATGTCTTGCCATAAAATTCCTCTATAACATCTGAATGATTATTTATTAATAAACGTTAATGATCAAAGTGTCAATATTTACATATTTACAAAAAACCTAGTCAATTATCTAATTAATTGCATAATGAGAATTTGGATCAATCAATTAAAATTTCTTTTTTTTCATTTTTTTTGGAAATTAAATTATCAATTACTTCATTGATTTTATGATTGATCTGTTTAATTCTTTCATTATCTCTCATCTCAAAGAATTTTGGATTTAGTTTTTTAACAAGGTAAATTGATGAGAATATCCCAATAGACATAGCAATAGCTAAAGCAAGCATTAATAATAGAAACCAATCAAAAAAATTAACCTCAAATATATCAAACAACATATTATTGGGTATTTTTATCAGATAGAATAATATCATAAAAATACTAATAATAGCTCCATTCCTGATATGTATCTTTTTCAAATATACCACAGTTCTAATATCCTTAGATACAAAGATGTATTCTGAGAATGTTGCTAGGAGTAGTAGTAAACCAATAAGTATACTGTAAATCAAAATAAAGAAAATGTCAATTGTAAATTCGTATTCAACATCAATACCATACAAATTGTAATATATTGAATATTCCACAGTTAACATGTAGACCTCAATTTTTAGTAAAATACTCCTTAAAGGTATGAAGAATAAAATAAATACCAATGTTCCCAAGATACCTGAATATGCAGGTAAATTACCATTTTGTTGTGAATTTGCTTCCACCATGCTATTTGACATTTAAGTATAGTTTTTAAATTATTTGTGTAGCTATTAGCTTCGTTGATGCGAATAGTTCTAAAATAAACTTTAAGTTTTTTTTCTTACAATGATCACTCCAGAAATAACTAAAGCCAACCCTCCTATTATTATTAGGATTGTACTTAGAAAAGGATTTCCAGCATCTGCTTCATTGAGATAAAACTCAATGCTATTAATCATATCACAGTATCTGCCACTTGAATCATACAGTATTATCTCTAAATAAAAATTGCTGGATATGATGCTATCTTCCAACTTAAATGCAATAATGGTCTCGATCGCATCAATGCTGAAGTTATAATCAAATACAAATTTAGCAAATAATGAACCATTGGTGAATCGTAGATTAACTTCAATTTTACCTCTGTAATATAATGAACTTGGATCAATATTTAGAATTAATTCTACAGATATCGAATCTGATCGTCCATCTTTACCGTTGTCATATGTATGAATATTGTTACTATATATGTAGGGAATGGGTGTATCAGTATAATTTCTATTTGCCAATAGATTAAAAATTACCGAGGTTTCAAGGATTGAACTTGTACTGATTTGCAATTTAAAGGGTTTTGTTATACCTTCATCATGTAAATACATCAGATGTGCAAAATAATCTGTTCCATCATATTTACAATAAACCTAGTCAATTATCTAATCCGTTAGATAATGAGAATTTGAGTTAATCAATTTGAAGTTTTATTCTTTAGCAAAATCCCACCAATGAATGAATTATTTTAATGATTAGCAAATATTAATTTATAAATCAGATCAACTCAGCAACGAATATGAATGAACAGCCGGAAAGTCACCGGAGAGAACTAATTGTTCTGTATATCGCAACTTTTTTACTGAGGACAGGTTTTGGTGGAGCCATCATCTTGTTTGATTGGACACTAATTTGGGCTATAGAACACTCTCTTGGAATTGATCAGACAGCAAGCGTACAGGCTATACTACTAATATCATTTGCAGCAATCACCTATTATATTGCTGAGATTCTATTGACTGGTTATTATGGAAATAGATCTGACAAGACAGGTGCAAAACCAATTTTGATGTATGCCACAATTGGAGCCACGGTGGTTTTACTCCTTTATAGTCTATCTTCCTATTTCTATGTTCACATAAGCAATTTAACACTTGCCTTGATCTTGATGGCCATATATCTGGCAGTGATCCATTTTATACATGGGGTATTTGCCTCTGCCAAAGTTGCCCCCACTTTGGGATTCATCAATCAGTACTCAACAGATGAGAATCGAACGCTCAATATGAGTTTTTATGATAATGCAATTCTATATGGAAGAGCTGTGGGTATATTTGCAGGTGGTTTCATCTGGATTGCCATGAAAGTTGATTCAGCGGAAACTGTGGAAGCTCAGGCAACTCAGATTATGAAGACCTATCCATTTCTGGCACTGATTGTGCTGGTAGCTGTTATCATGCTTCACTTTGGAATGAAAAATATAGAGGTCAAAGAGACAGATCATAAATTCTCCTTCAAGGAGGATATCAAAATTGCGGCAACCGTTATGCTGGAACCAAGTCGCAGACCAATGCTCCTGCCATGGATATCAATTGCAGCATTAATTGGTTCTGCTAGTCTTTGGGGGCCGACAGTCAGTTTTATTCTAACTCCGTCTGGTGATGCTCATCGTGGTTACAATGCACTCATGCCATTGTTGGTTGTACTGGTGGGTCTTGCATTACCTGCACCTCTCTGGGGTTTAGTTGCAGATCGTAAGGGTAAGAAATTTACCCTGAAGGTGGGATTGTATGGATTGCCAATTGCCGGTATTCTCGGTTTATTAATTGGATACCCATTTTTCAAGGATGATTTATCTCTAGGAAATATCTATCTACTACTATCTCTCGTACCAGCTCTATTCATGTTCTCTGCCATGATACCAGTTTTAATGGGTGCTCTTGGAGATACTGCCGAGGAAGATCATGATGGTAAGGTAATGAGCGGATATCACTTTGTGATTGCAGCAGGTGAGCTGGTTGGTATTCTTGTAGGTGGATTGGT
>DAOUUM010000291.1 GCA_030668165.1 Candidatus Heimdallarchaeota archaeon | reverse complement strand
TAGAAAAAGGATATTATGAAAAATTACAATATCTGGGCGAGTTTCTCATGAATGTTAGCGGTAATGAAAATATCGAAATTATGAAGTGTCATTATACTGAACTACCCGAAAGGTATTTTGAACAGGTGATCGATATCTTTCTGGAAGGCACTGTTGATATGAATTATCCGCTCCCAGGAGATTCAAGAGATTCTGTATCAGCCTTTTTAAAAAATCAAAAAGATGCTCCAAATTACCATTTGGATAAATTTTATTTACTAGATAAAAAACTGGATCAAATAGTCACCTATGGAAGGATTCGATTGAGTCTTAAGTATGATCAACATATTGCGGATTTGTATGTTCGTACTATTAATGCTATGCAAAAAAGGGGATATGGATTAATTTTGGTCAAATATATGCTCTCTCATTGTGATAAAAATATAGATTTATTCTCAGCGATGATAAGACAAGATATTCATCCTATTACCGAGACAATGATTAATTTGGGAGGAAAAAAGGTTGGAAATCAAGTATCTAGTATTTGTGATCTCACTCAATTTGATATAGAAGTTGTTAGGAAAAAATCAACTCATTTGAGAGAAAAAGTTGAGAAGATGGGATATCAGATATGTTTTGTTTCAGATTATGAATTTCGAGCCCATCCCGATATTAACTATCAAGAATATCTCAAAATGCTTACTCAGATTTGGAATGATATTCCTCGTGAAGATTCGGATAGAGGTGATCAAGAAACGACTGAAGAGGAAAGAGATTTCTTCATGAAAAGAGCTAAAGAAAATCAGACAATGCCTTGGACTTTTGTGGTGCTTGATAAAAATAAATTACCTATTGGTATGAGTGAAACATGGTTATCGAAACAGACTCCCACAATCGCAATAGAGGATGATACAGGTGTGTTAATCGAGCACAGAGGAAATGATATTGGATTAATGATGATGTATCAAATGCTTGAAGAACTATTAAGTGATAGTAATACTTCTGAGCTTCGATGGTGGACTACAATGAATCCCCCAACGCAGGAATTCATGAATCATATTAAATCAACACTTGGATTTAAACAATCGTCCAATTTCGAATTGTATGAATTTAAGAGAGAATATATCGAAAAAATGTTGGAATTAAGAATCAAGATTTAGTGGTAAAATAAAAGAGAATAAGATGAGCATGCTCTTTAGTAAAGATGTTTTATGTATAATTATGTCATTTCAACATAACCTAAAGCGAGATACTTTCATAGTTTACCTCGTCGAGGAGTATCATGGTAAAAGCTGTGTTTATGCACTCAGATGGTAAGATTGAACTCAAAGATCAAGAATTACCTGAACTTGAGCAAGGATCAATATTAATCAAAACCCTGTATTCAGAGGTCTGTGGTACAGATGTCCATCTACAGGATAATCAGCTTGCCGGGGTCCCATTTCCCATAATTCCGGGTCATGTGAGTGTTGGAATAATTGATAATCTAAATGGAGAGATCCTTGATGTGGATGGAAATATATTGCAAATAGGTGATAAAATCACTTTTCTGGATGTTCATGAAACATGTAATTCTTGTTGGTATTGCCTTGTGGCAAAGGAGACAACGAGGTGTCCCAAGAGAAAAGTCTATGGTATCACATACTCAGCTGAGGATGGACTACTTGGTGGATGGTCCCAATTCATCTATCTTAAACCAGGGGTCAAGGTCATTCGTCTACCTGAGGAGTTGGATCCCAAGATATTCATGGCAGGGGGATGTGGTCTTCCTACAGCAATCCACGGCGTCGAACGGGCCGAAATTAAACTGGGTGATACCGTTGTTGTTCAGGGCTCCGGACCAGTGGGTTTCATGGCTGCAATTCTGGCAAAGATAAGTGGTGCTTTTAGAGTAATACTGATTGGTGCACCAGATCATAGGCTCGAGTTGGCCAAATCTTTTGGAATTGATGATTTAATTAATATCGAGAATTACAATGAAGAACAGAGGATTCAGAAGGTTCGCTCAATGACACAAAGAGGCGCAGATGTAGTAATAGAGGCAACAGGTGTTCCCACTGCGGTGAGAGAGGGTATGAGGATGACTCGTGATGGTGGAACCTATGTTGTGGTGGGCCAATATACAGATGCTGGGGATATACAAATTAATCCCCATGCTGATATCAATAAGAGACATGTTACAATTAAAGGGTCATGGGGATCTGATTTCTCCCACTTCTATCTGGCAGTTAATTTCATGGCTCATTATCAGAACAAATTCCCATGGATGAAAATTATATCGAGAGAATATGGGCTTGAGGAAGCAGAAAAGGCCTTGGATGATGTGCGAAATCATAGGGTTATGAAGGCTCTAATAAATCCAAATTAGATATTGATGTGACAATAGATTTGATCGTTAAATATGAACATTATTTTTCAAGCACTCTAGATAATTCTTGCATTAATTCATCAATTTTGAAAGGTTTGCATAAGATACCTTTGAATCCATATTTTTCGTAATTCGCTAAGATATCATCGTTACTATAGCCACTAGAGACGATTACCTTGATATCTGGATCGATTTTTACTAATTCCTCAATTGTCTTCCGTCCTCCCATTCCACCTTGAATAGTCAAATCAAGAATAACAATTCTGTATGGCTCCTTTGCAATAATTGATTTTTTGAATTCTTCAATACATTCCTCTCCATGAGCTGTTACAGTCACTTTAAATCCAAGGTTTTCAAGAATATACGAGACTGTTTTTTGAAGACTTTCGTCATCATCCATAAACAAAACCTTACCTGAGAAATCTATTTGTTTGCTTGGCTGTTTTTGTAATAGCGGTAGCGTTTTATCACTGATAGGTAAATATAGTCGGAATGTTGTACCCCACTTGCTGGTATCGAATTTGATACAACCATCGTGTTTGTGAATTATTGAGTAAGCAGTCGTCAAGCCAAGTCCAGTACCTTTTTCTTTGGTAGTGAAATAGGGGCTGAATATTTTATCTTTTATTTCCTCTGGAATACCAAGTCCAGTATCTGAAATTGCTATCTCAATATATTCACTGTCCTTCAGGTGCAGACTTCTTATTTTGTCAATACTTTGTTTTTTGATCACGATATCAACCACGCCCCCATCAGGCATGGCTTGGATTGCGTTGATAATGATATTATTGATTGTCTGGGTAATTTGTCCAAGATCCATATCAATAGGAGGCAGATCTTTCTCTATTTTGAGATTGTATGTGCAATTTGATCCCCTTATTGCGAGCAAGATAATGTCCTTGATCGCATCCTCAATCAAAGCTGTACGGATCACTGGTTCTCCCCCCTTGGAGAAGGTGAGGAACTGAATTGTGAGTTTCTTTGCATATTGCACCGTTTTCTCGATCTCAGCCAGAAAACTCAGATGCTCAGGGGAAGAGATTTTTTGCTGAAGTATATTGACATTTCCCAGAATAAGCATGAGCATATTGTTGAAATCATGGGCGATCCCACCTGCAAATAGAGATAGTGTTTCAAATTTCATCTTCAGAAATCTCTCTTCCTCCATGTGTATCTTATCACTAATATCCTCAAAAAATGCAATCAATGCCTCTTTTCCCATGAAATCTATTTGAGAACAGATGATGCGTAATGGAAATTTATCACCATTTTTCTTTAGACCATAGAAACTATCATCAATCCGACTGTTGCTAGTTTCCTTCAGCAAAACCTGAATATTTGTTTTACTACCATCTGTTCGCATGAAAATCTCATCAAGTGCCATTGTAACGTCATTAACCTCATATCCAAACATTTTTCCAAATTCGGGATTCGATAGTTTTATACTGTTTTCTTGAAACACAATAGTTGATACTGGAAATACACTGAATAGCATCTTATAACGTAATTCACTCTCTTGTAGATGCTCAACCTTGCTTTTTATTGAATCTATCATCAAATTAAAATTATAACTCAATATTCCAAATTCATCATTGGATTGAATTGATAATTTATGCTCAAGATTTCCCTTTGCAATAATGGTGGTTGCATCTAGCAGGGAAACCAGTGGTTTGAGACTTCTTGTAGTTATAAAATATAAAATTGACGATATCGAGGTTAAGACGATTATTAAGTTCAAAATCAGATTTTTCCTAAACGAATCGATATTACTGTAGTATTCGGTACTGGACATCGAGGAGACTACATAGGTCTCCCTATCATTTAAGGCCACTCTGGTGAATGCCCCCTCCCATTGCGTATCATTCCATGAAAAGCTGATGAAACCAGAGTTTAGTAACGTACTGTCATCTTGAAACATGTATCTCTTAAAAACAATATCTCCAGCACTTGTTTCATTAAAAATCAGCGATCTATCCTTGCCATGAGCCAGGTAGATCTCTCCCAGGAAAGCCCCTTCCGCAGTCTCATAATTGAGATCTACTAAAATATTAAAACCAGTTTCACCAATCTTTGCACTTTCGATGGATTTAGTAATTCTCTGCGCATTTA
>DAOUUM010000196.1 GCA_030668165.1 Candidatus Heimdallarchaeota archaeon | reverse complement strand
TTCAAAACAACTCCAAGTATCACATCAATTAGATGCAGTTTACGCAGAAATTGACTACTTTAAAATATAATCATCTAACAACAAATTCAAGCAAAATGATTTTTAGTATGTTTGAATAATCTCCAAATTAATTTAGAATTATTCCTGTATTTTTTTAATCTGTTTTATTATTGATTCTAACACTGCATCATCTAATTTTTCATAGTTTGCCTCTAGTAAAAGTACTCTGTTAAGAACTAACTCTATTGATTTTGCTCCGTTATCAACGAAGGTATGAAGAAGTGCATATGCATTGGAATCCTTGCCACCGTATTTTTCCAGGCTTAGCTCCGTGGAAACCTTGTGTCTTGGTAGATCTGGGTTAATCTGTGCTTCTATCAATTCCTTACTCTTTAGTATATTATGAAAGTTGCTCAATTTTTCATCCTCTACATCCCAATTCATCCTGTTTGCAATAAGAAGTGCCTCTTCAAACAATATACGGATCAATTCTCTTGCTGGCATATTGTTCAAACCCTGTGGATATGGTTCTTTTACCATGGCCAAAACAGGGCTAACTACATTCAATATCAGTTTTTTACGCATCTCTTGTTTTATATTTTGAGTGATCTGCACCTCAAACAGCTCACCAAGTATCATAGATAATTGTTCCAATACATTTTCATCTGCATTTGATCCCTCGGGAATACCCAACACTGTGGGTGCATCTCTGTGGTACAGTATCTCTGCAGAATTTACCATTGTAGCGCTCCACCAGATGGCCCCCTGAATGATATTATTATCCGGAAATTTAAGAATAAAAGGTCTAGCTGTATCAAGTCCGTTTTGAAGTACCACCAGCACAGTCTCACTTTTTATTATATCAATCTCACTGAGCTCATCAATCAACTGCGTGGTCTGCTGATTCTGTACAGTGATGAAAACGTAGTCGAATTTTTTACCAATAATTTGCTGTTTGTTCCTGACATGCATATCTGCTTTGAGATCTAATAGTCCGACTAGCCTGATTTCTAGTGTTCCGGTGGGACCACTTCTTCTCAGGAGGCTTGTATTGTAACCGTGATTATGCAACAGTATACCAAGCACAGTGCCAATACTACCAGAGCCGGCAATTAATATCTCTACCATACATACAATCCAATTTTTCCAAATATAATCGTTTAGATCGACCATCGTTGAAGGTCTATTTTTTACTTCGCATTTACATTAGTAATTTATTAAAATTCAACGTTCTCATTTTTCCAACTCAAAAAGGTTTTTGAGTTAGGTTGATATGATTAAATAAGAGAGTTAATGCAACATGGAATCTTTCGTTAAGGTAATTGATACACAAGTACTTACTCTAGCCTCTAGAGATGGTATCCCGGAGGATAAGATCAGACCCCTGATTCGTTTTGAACTGGAGGATGGTCGTGAATTCCTGATGGCTGGGATTCCCCATGAGATTGCATTTAATCTGAGTTTATCGATGAACAATATGGAAACTCAGGATTCTAGAATACAGATTCATGATCTTGTGGGTCAGTTGGCCGTCATCAGCAAGGTGGAGATTGATCTGATACTACCCAATACTGATGTGTACCAGGCGACAATATACCTGACCATGGAGGGATTTCAGAGAGAATTAACCTTCCAGATGATTCCAAGTCATGCCACCCTTTTGGCAGTATTAAATGATGCAGAGATATTTGTTGCTGATACCCTGGTAAAACAAGCCTTGGAAATGAGAACTGAAGAGACCTAGATCATCTAGTATTTCCTTGTGCTAAAATGCCCTTCTAATTACATTCATAATTCTAGTAATATTAATTACAAATTTTGTAATAGAGATAATAAATTTTAGAATAATAATATACTAAATTTATAATACTTAATTTAGAAGCCTTTTTAAAGCAATCTCAGCAGTTTCTGAAATTATTTTATTGTCATGGCCTAGGTATTTCTCAATTATCCTTTTGTGATTTTCTCCACCCAGATTTGCGAGGGATAGCAAGCTCTCATGGATGACAAATGGATTAGAATCCTTGCCCAACACATCGATTAATGCAGGAATAATATCTGATGACACCATCTCTCCCAGAGAAAATATGATCTCATGCTTAACAATGGGACAGGTCTCCTGATGGAGTGCTTTGAGCAGAACCTCCAACTCCTGTTCTCCACCAATCTTTAGCAGTTCGAATGAGGCTTGGATGCGATACTCTCTCATTGTATCCAGATCCAGTATAATATGACTTAGAGGGAGGTTTTCATTCAGAATACTCTCTTTTTGTCTTCGCATAATCAATCTTTCAAGAGAAATTTCGGCAGTAATTCTTAGATTTGAATTATTATGATCGATAAACCCGATGAGTGCTTTCATCCCACCATCATCTCCCAGATTACCCAGTGCTAACATGGCCTCATGTTTGACTATCTCACTTTTATCAGTCTCAATAGCCTCAATCAGTGCATCCACTGCATTATGGAATTTTTTCTCTGTGAACTCTCCGATGCAATATGCAGCCTCATGTCTGACTATCTGATTCGGATCATTTTGTAGTACCTTGATAATGATATCAAGACTTAGTTGATCATGAAGGACGAGTAGTTGAAATATCGCCTGTATCTTGGATTCAGCTGAATTTGAGAGGTCAAGTGCAATATTGCTGTGATCCATTTTCTCACCGATTAAAAATTGAAATAATGCGGGGAGTGGGATTCGAACCCACGAACCTCTAGAGGACGGCGACCTGAACGCCGCGCCGTTGACCAGGCTGGGCGACCCCCGCAATCAACACAGTCTGGTATCTTAAACCTGAATAAGGTTTGTTGTTTTAACACACCAACTGCTAAATTGATCTCCTTATTGATCGAATATAAGTTTTTTAATGGAATTCAATTGATAAGTGAATATTCATTATTTCTTTGCGATAAGCTAGCTATTTTAGAATAGATTTCTGTGTTGCAAATATATTATTATTTGCATCATCATGGAGTGTCAACTCAATTTCGCATCAATAATTAATTTCGTGCAATATTCGAATCAATATTACTCGCTTGTCATCACATTATTAAACTTAAAATCAATATAAATAGCATATACATTGAGGAAGTTACAATGACACGGGCAGAAGAGAAACCTAAAGAAATAATGGACTATAAGCTAATTGATGAGTTCGAGAAGATTAATGATACTGTGATCATGTCCGGGATAAATGCTCTTGTTAGATTACTTGTTGAACAGAACAAGGCTGATCGCAGAGCTGGTCTCAATACTGCGGGATTTGTATCTGGATACAGAGGATCTCCGCTTGGAGGACTAGATCTTGCCCTACTTAAAAATTCAAAATTAATAAAAGACAACAATATCGAATTTCAGCCAGCTGTAAATGAGGAACTGGGTGTAACTGCGGTATATGGGACCCAAATTGTAAATTTCCTTCCTAGTCCAAAGTACGATGGCGTTTTTGGAATGTGGTACGGCAAGGCTCCAGGTGTTGATCGATCAGGAGACGCTTTGAAGCATGCAAACTTTGCTGGCGCTGCCCACAATGGGGGTGTTCTTGCAGTTGCTGGTGATGACCCAGTGAGTAAATCCTCAACCATTCCATCTCACTCCGAACCAATCCTCTATCATGCTCAGATGCCCATTCTCTTCCCAGGATCAGTTCAAGAAATTCTTGAGCTAGGACGATTGGGATTTGAAATGTCACGATTCTCTGGTTTATGGATAGGGTTCAAAATTGTAACTGATATAGCAGACGCTTTTGCAACCGTGAATATCAACCCAATTGATAATATCATCCGACCAGAATTTTTATACGAAGGAAAGCCGTGGAAACATACTCAACAGCAAACTCTCTTACCTCCATATTCACTTAGTATTGAGAGAGAAATAAATGAGGGTAGACTTGAGGCAGCAAAACTATTTGCTTTAGCCAATAATATAAATCAAATTAAGGTATCCTCAGAGATTGATAAACTTGGAATAATCACAGCGGGAACAACCTACTATGCATTAATGGAAGCTCTGGATGAACTTGGTTTAAATAACAAGAAGTTAAATGAAGCAGGGATAAGGATACTAAAAATGGGAATGACTTTTCCAATTGATGAACGAATAATATCAAGCTTCACTGATGGTCTGGAGGAGTTATTCATCATTGAAGAAAAAAGAGCTTTTATGGAAATGCAAATCAAAGAGCTATTGTTCAATTCAAAACTAGATCTCATAATTGTTGGTAAGAAAGATGAGAATGGAGTTGAACTGATCCGAGGTGACGGAGAACTATTAGCCCATGATCTTATTGACCCTCTTATCCTCAGAATAGAAAAATTCTACCCTGGGCTGACCAAAAAGAAAGAAAAAGATGGATCTAGGATTTCGCTCAATATGCTAGAACCATTAAATACATCCAGAGTGCCATTTTACTGTTCTGGTTGTCCACACAACGTATCAACCCAGGTTCCGGAGGGATCGGTTGCGACAGCAGGCATTGGATGTCATACTATGGTTGTTCTACAAGATAGGAATACAAAAATACTAGCTCAAATGGGGGGAGAAGGGGTAACTTGGGTTGGAGCACAGAAGTTTTCGAACACAAAACACATATTTCAAAATATCGGAGATGGGACGCTTTTCCATTCTGGATCACTTGCAATTAGACAAGCTGTAGCAGCGGAAGCAAATATAACATACAAAATATTATGGAATGGAGTTGTAGCAATGACTGGTGCACAGATGGCAGATGGGGCAATGCCACTGCCTGAACTTACTAGATCTCTTGATGCTGAGGGAGTAGGCAAAATTATAATATGTGGTCCAAATGTGAAAAACTATCCACGTGGACTAAAATGGTCAAAAAATGTAACGATCTGGCATAGAGACAGGTTTGATGAAGCTCAAGAAATCTTAAGAAATACAGAAGGTGTTACTGCTCTTATTTATGATCAGGAATGTGCAGCAAATCTAAGAAGATTAAGAAAAAGGGGTCAGGCAGAAATGCCTTCGCATCAGGTATTTATCAATGAGGCAGTTTGTGAGGGTTGTGGAGATTGTGGTGAGAAATCAAATTGTTTATCTGTATTCCCAGTTGAAACTGCATTTGGGAGAAAAACACAGATTCATCAAAGCTCTTGTAACAGAGATTACACATGCCTGAAAGGAGATTGTCCAGCATTTATAACAATTGAGCAGAAATCACCATCTGGGAAGCTCCCATTTATTGATGACATGCTAGACAAACTTGATGATCAAAAATTTCCTCCACCAGAAAGGATTGTGCCAGATAATGCAAATATTTTCATGACAGGGATAGGAGGAACTGGAGTTGTAACTATTACCCGAATAATTGCAACAGCAGCCATGCTAGACGGAAAATATTCTAGCAATTTGGATCAAACTGGACTCTCACAAAAAGGAGGACCAGTGGTTGCCCATATCAAACTTATGGACAAACAAAGGGACATTTCTAATAGAATCGCCGATGGTGATGCTGATACTTTCTTACTGTTCGATTTGATAAGTGGAACAGCTGATAAAAGTCTCAAAAAATCCAAAGAAGGTCAGACAATTGCGGTGGCTGCAACTAGTAGGATCCCTAGTGGGAAAATGGTGAACGATATTCACGAACTCTATCCACAAGATCAGGTGATGATATCAAGATTAGAATCATATACTAAAAAAGAACACAATGTGTATGTTGATTCTGCAGATCTAGCCGAAAATTTACTTGGAAGTTTTATGTACGCCAATATGATCACTCTAGGTGCTGCAATTCAAAAAGGAGTGATTCCAATTTCATTTGAATCAATTCTGAAAGCCATAGAACTAAATGGTGTTGCAATAAAGAACAATCAAAGGGCATTGAAAATAGGAAGGATGCTGACATTTAATCCTGATTGGATCAATTCATTTGATGTTAAGAGATGGGGTGATTGGGAGTTAAAATCAGAAATAACTGCTGAAGCCAAAGAATTGATAGATAGAATCAACACAAATGATGGCATAAGAGAATTACTTGAAATCAGAGTTCCCGAACTTGTTGACTATCAGAATATTGCTTATGCAGAAGAT
>DAOUUM010000247.1 GCA_030668165.1 Candidatus Heimdallarchaeota archaeon | reverse complement strand
CTGCATCCTATAGGAATTTCTCATTGATAATGCTTTATTAACAGATGTTAAAGCTTCCTGATGTTCTCCCAGTTCCATGAGACAATAAGTTTTCATCTCAAATTTAAGATGTTCATCCTCAGATAACTTGTCTAGTACTCTCAAACAAGACCTGTAGTGCCCCATTTCAAATAATTCCTCAGCATGTTCGATGGATATCATGTAATTAAATTATATGGGCATATTATTATATATAAATAGAACTATTTGTGAGAACCAATTTGTATTTTAAAAATATGGAATATTGGTTCAACTACGAGGCATATCGTAAATATATTAATGATATTACTGGCCTTATGCAACATCGAATTACAGAGGAAAAGGACCTATTGAATGAATTAGGAGAAATCATAGAGGAAGGATACGCAACCGAGCTACTGTGGAGATATGATAGAAACAAAATCAAGGCATCTTGGCTGAGAATCAAAGAATGGGACTATTACTATGTACTCAATAATGATTTTGGTATAACGTTTACCATTGCTGATCTTGGATATATCGGATTCGTCGCAATAGCCTTCCTGAATTTTAAGAATAAAACTGTTGAGCAATTTGACCATATGAGTATCTTACCAAGAGGTAAGATGAATTTGCCCCCAAGTTCCAAATCAGGTGGGATTAATATCAAAAACAAGAAGATAGATATCTGTTTTGATAGAGTAGATAATGAGAGAAAAATCACCGTGGATTGCCCGGAATTCGGATTGAAAGCTGAATTGAATTTATTTGATGAAAATGATGAATCCATGGTGATCGCAACCTCATGGGAGAAGAACCGTAAGAAATTCTACTACAATCAGAAGATTAATTGTATGCCTGCAGAGGGTATTGTTGAATATAATGACAAGAAATATGAATTCAATAAAGAAAATAGCTTCGCTGGACTCGACTGGGGTAGGGGTAACTGGACCTACAAGAATAGATGGTACTGGGGATCAGCTTCAGGGATGTATGAGGGTAAGAAACTGGGATGGAATATAGGTTATGGATTCACCGATCGGAGTCCTGCCAGTGAGAATATGATATTTTATGATGGTCAGGCTCACAAGATAGAGGATGTGCTTTTTGAATTCAACAAGGACAATTATATGGAACCTTGGAAATTTACTAGTAGTGATGGTAGATTTGAGATGGATTTTGAATCAATTGTTGATAGGTCATCAAAGACCAATCTGTTACTCATAAAATCCGAGCAACACCAGGTATTCGGGTACTATTCAGGTAAATTGATACTGGATGATGGTACTGAGATGGTGGTGGATAGATTTCTGGGATTTGCCGAGGATGTTTTGAATTGGTGGTAATCATCTTAAATGTATATATACCCTTTAAACCCTATGAAGTAACAAATTTTGTCACATAATGAGATGCTGGGAGTTGCACTGGCAGTCAAGCAGTTTGATCACAGTGGTATATTTGAGGTGGCAGTGGATCCAGAGATCAGAGAGAGAGGAGTGGGAACAGAGCTTATGAAACTGATAATAAATACAATCTGTGATGTGAAAATTGCCTATCTGCAGGTAGAGATTATCAATGCTTCAGCAATCAGGGTATATAAAAAACTAGGATTTCAGACCCTGTATGGATATCATTATCGTATAATGGAAAATTAAATATTTTATATCTTGATTTCAAGAATTGATAAATCAAAAAAAAAGAGGGAGAAATCTCCCTCAAAGTCAATTAGTCTTTAACTAATTAGTTTCTGCGTTTGCGAAGTCCTACTGCGGATACGAGTGCGACTGCGGATACGAAGAATAGGTATTCACTACCGAGTATACCAAATACCTCATTTACTGGGGGTTTTGGATCAGCGACAATGAATTCAGGAGTCTCAAGTGCTTTATATCCCTGAGATCTCATCAGATCACGGGATCTGTTGTAATCGTAGAGGATCTCATGAGGTACAATCCAGCCAGTTGCGAATGGTTTCACAACTGAGTGGTGTGGCTTACCAAATCCATCGTGGATCTTGACCAACTCATTCTTATCAATTACGTGAGCAATTGCATCACGAACGTCGATCTTCTTAAGATGCTCATTTAAGAGATTAAAGACGATCAGTTCAGGTCCTCGTGATGGATCTGTAACTTCCTTAACGACATAGTTAGGATTGCTCTGATGACTCTGAACAGTTTGAGCACCAAGAGCAGTGGATCCAAAAGCATCAAGATTACCAGCCTCGAATTGTAGTAATATTGCATTAATATCATCAATAACTACATATTCAAAGGTTTCAACACCCTGTGTGTCATCAAATCCAGCGAATGTCCAATAATAATTGTCAGGAGTGACGGCATTTTCATGGGGAGCAAACACATCGAATGACCAACCATACTCGGCTTCCAAATCAGCGAATGCGGTAGCATCATAATATTCTGAAACCATATCCTCATTGGGGAACCAGTAATCATCTCTAGCTTCATATGCATAGAATTCACCGAGTTTCATTTCAACTAGGTCATAAGCACCAGCAAGTGAATGGCCTTCGGGTGATGCCCAATGTACCCATTCATCAGATAATTGTGGATTCCAAGCAGCATTGTCAGAAACTTTTGCAACATTGGTTACGGTATCATTTACCCATGTCAAATCTCCTCCGACTATGTGAGCGGGGGTGGGTGGGAACCATGCACCAAAGGAGAGATATCCATCTGGTGTTACCTGAGCGGCATCTACCTTGATTGTGAAGGTATCATTTGTAAATACAGTTGATTCAGAATAATAATCCAAAACTGGATCAAGATTCTCTTTACCATTTATTACGGTTAGAGGATGCTTCATGTAATCATAGGTCAAAACCATATCCTCAGCATCTACTGCGTGAGCAGCTACTGGATTCCCATCAGCATCAGTGGTTGCAGCCCACATAGCATCTTGTCCAAAGAACCATGAATAGGTGTATGTTTCAAGTGCAGGTGTGGTTGCATTGTTATCAGTATCATAGGTGTCACCAAAGGATTCGTTGAAATAGAAGTTCCAAGCAATTCCTGGGTGTGCAAGATTGTCCTTATCAAAGTCCAATAAGTCATTCTGCATCATACCGGTGATAAGAGATGTCTCACTGTCAAATGATTGGTGAGGATCAAACATCTCTGCTCCACTTGGAGATCCGATATCTAATCTCATGTGAGTGTTATTTGAGGTACGATCGGCTGCGGTTGCATCAGTCCATGTTGCACCAAGCTTTCGTGAGCCCATAATCCCCTCTTGGGGATCCCATAGGTCATTGTCAGCACCACCATATCCTTTCCACATTGCATTTAGAGCAATGGTAGCAACGACTGGTATATCGTATAGCAACTTGGTCATAAATAGCTCGTTGAACTCAGTAACTAATGCTTTTCGGGTTACTAGATTCAGCTCAAATTGAATAGATTCTAATAATGCATCTACTTCCTCAGTAGTCACACCAGAATCAACAGCCATCCATTCCTGCCAATCAGGATCATTTAGTTGGTACATATCAGCACCAAATGAGGTTTGTGTAGAGTGGTACAACGCCATGAAACTAGGTGTTGGGGCTCCACCGCTGAACCTGATTTGACACATATCAAAAGGATGACCAGTAGTATAATGTAACAGATCTCCTACGAACTGTCCCCAAGGTTTGGCGACAATTTTAACATTAATACCTAATGGTGCTAATGCTTGTTTTATGTAAAGAGCATATGACTCAGTTGTTCTGGAACCAGCTTGTGTGTAGAACCAGACATCGAAATTTGTCTCGATAAACTGGTCTTGACCGGAAACGGTGGCTACTTGTCCATTAATGGAAAGTACAAAAACAGCCATGAGAGCAATGCTCATAATTTTAATCTTTTTCATTTTCTTCATTTCAACTCCGTTTTGCCTTATAGCAAATGGGGTTCGAGTATTCCCTTCTGGGAATGAACCACCGGTAAAACAAGAATTTTTAAGGTCTTGTGTTATCAGATGGTCAGAGTATTAAACGTAAGATGTACGGCTTAATGTTCTCTTATTTCTACTCTAGTTATTCCATCTACTTCAGACATTTATAAAGCTAGGGGGGAAGAATGATTATATCGTAAAAAACATGCGAGTCTCGGATGTCTAGAATGTTATCTGATTGTATGCAAACCGATTTGAATAGTTTGAAGATTCTGTACAAACAGCCCGAATATATTTGGGCACGAGCTGGGACCCATATAAAGTATGTTGTGCCGATAATGTTCTATGTTGTTGGGAGCGCCTCTGTTAGTTAGCGCTCCTTTCGTATATAAACTAGTTAAGGGATTGATATATTGATGGATGCAATGAATTCGAAATTAGACCTTTTAGGAACTAAATTCAGAATATTCATCTAATTCTGCTCAGGACCATATCGTACATGGGTCATATCAAACGGATGTGTGTCATATCAAAGGGCGATTGCCCAAACAATTTACCTAAGATTTACAATATCTCTTCTCGTGTGCACACCTGTGAGATTATCCCCAAATATTATAGAACTCTCCAATCTGAATATCTCTCCTGGTCTGACTATCTTGTTACTAGTTATACCCATCTGACTGTAGCCCAATGAATTCATATAGTATCCATTGATTATTGAGTAGGCACTGTGAGAGGTGAGGAGAAAGTTATGATCTGACTCCACAAAGGCCCAGTTATGTGGTTGTTGAGTAGAGAAGCTTCTCTCCTTTTCTGTCTTGGTGCCAGTGAACAATCGATCATTCCATCTGTAACTTAGTTGATTGATTGGTTTGAGGAACATCCCCATGAATAAAGCCACATTCATGGGAATTCCAGACATATTTTTCACCTGGAGGGTGGACCAGAGAATGGGTGCCCCCTCACGACTGAGATGACTCAGTGATATATCAAATTTTTTGAGATTGTGAGAAGTTGTTGGCTTATCCAATGTGTACTTGAATCCAGTCCAGTTATTTTGTTTTAGGAGAACTGGATCCGACCAGATCTCATCCTCAAATATTTGACCCGCACCAACCCCGATGTAGGGACTGTATCCACCCAGAAATGTCTGGAACCATGAGAATGATCCCTTATCCGGAAATCTACTGAAAAATAATTCCTTATCCACCTCAAGTGAGAAGATACTTGCCCCATGATTTGGGCTTGTCTTCAATTTGAAATAACCATTTGATAACTCCCAGTGATCCCCCACCTTGTCAAATGATATTGTCT
>DAOUUM010000283.1 GCA_030668165.1 Candidatus Heimdallarchaeota archaeon | reverse complement strand
TTGCAAGTCCTGAATTCTTTACATCAGTATTTCAACCTAATATTGGAATGGGTAATGCTCCTGATTCAACAAGTAACACACAGATTTACCAGATTATTCTTCAGAAATATGGATGGGAGCGTGGATGGCAGATTAGTAATAATATGGCTGCCAATGGTAAAATCTACGGTGGAGCCATTGAGACCCGTGCATCAGTTATAACTGGAGAGACAGCTGTTGCCATGACCATAGATTCTTATGGATTAATCGCAATGTCTGAAAATCCTGCAACTGAGTATATAATACCAGAGAATGGTTCAATAATTGATGGAGACCCGATCTCATATTCCAAGTATCCCCCCCATATTGAGGCTGCAAATGCATTTATTGAGTTCATTTATAGTCAGGAAGGACAGGCCTTGTGGTTGGATTCTAAGATCAACCGAATGCCTATCAGAGAGGATGCATTTGATACAACCTTTGCTCAGAGCAGAGATGATATCGAGGTCATCCATGAATTATATAATAGGACAATAACAAATGAGGGTATTCAATTTAATGAAACATTAGCCCTTTCCCTTGAGGAAACTGTGAGATATCACTTTGAGGCTACTATTACCAATGTTCACACCAAGTTGAGATCAACATGGACAGATTTAATTGATGCCTATCAAGATTAACAAATTAATCAAAGCCGTTTTGATGAGATTAATTATTATTTTGGACAACCTGCGATATCTCAAGAGGAGGCAATATTGTATGAATCCAATATGATTTCCGATGCGGTATTTAGAGTTACTAAGCAAGGGGAATGGTCAGCAATTACCAGTGATAAATTCGATACGGTAATAGATATGATTGCCTACGAGGGAAGCACGACCGAAGTTACCATCACTATCGATACTACCACTGATGGTACGACCACTGAAGATACCACCACTGATACCACTACAAGTGATATTCTTAGTAGTTCGTCAAAACCTTCAGAACAGCCTGAACTAGTATCTATCAATTATTATTTTGTTCTTGCGAGTATACTACTTCTTCCGATTCTTCGTAAAAAATACCATAGAAAGTAAATTCCATATAATTGTAGGTGGGTAAATTTTCTGATTGAATTGTATTAATTTATCTTACACCCGAACATCTAATATTTTGAATCAAAGGCTAATAGTCTCAAAAAGGTATTTATATCACAGAACTATCCTTATTTTGCAAACATGTCCTTCTCAATTAAACTAGGTCTTCTTGGTGATCCCGCTGCTGGTAAGACCTCGCTGGGTAGAAAGTACGTTGACGACACATTCACTGAGGAATATCTTCCAACCATCGGATTGGATGTATATTTCAAAGAGTACAAGTTTAGAAATTACACCTGCAATTGTGCATTCTGGGACATGAGTGGTTATGCAGCCTTTGCTAATCTACGCCTGCAGTATCTCAAAGGCATGAATGGGGCCGCGGTGCTCTTCGATATGAACCGTGCCTTCACAATCGATGGTAATATTTTACCATGGATTGTCGAACTGATTGAGATGCAGATCCAGGAAAATATACCCCTTGCGATCATTGGTAATAAAAACGATTTGGAAGCCTTTAAACAAATAAATGAGACTGACATAATTGATAAACTAGTAAAACAGCTCAAATCCAATAAAATCAAATATTTCTCAACCTCGGCTTTAACGGGACAGAATGTGGATGAGGCCTTTAACTGGTTGATTGAGCAGGCAATATTATCAATCTGAGATATAGGATTTATCTGATTATTAATTTTCAATTTTAATACTTTCAGTTTTTTCTTGTTAATATTATTCTAGGATATGAGATACTATTTGAAATAATTAGCTTTCAAGTGCTCTTACAAGTTCTTTCTTATTATTTTCTTTGGCCCATTTAAGTAGTGAATCTTCCTCAATTACTCCTTGGAGGGCTGCTTCAGTAGCTTGCATCATAGATGTTGCACCTGCTGCGGATCCATCAATATGACCATGGATTCCTCCACCAGCAGTTATTACCACATGAGGTGCCAAGGCATCAATTATCTTACCAATATTTCTCACACCCACACCACCAGAGGCAATGGGCATGGTTTGTTTTAGATTCCCAAATTTCATCAATAATGCATCATTACTGGCCAGTGTCTCTCGTCTATCCTCTTCGAGTTTTCCACTACCCATCTTACCAAAAATAGTTCCGGTATGAATTGCATCAACACCAGTCAAACGATACATAATGGAGAGAACTCGCATATCCAATCCGTGTTTTGGATGTTTGGTAATTGCTCCATGCATTGCACGATGAGCATGGATTGGTAACCCATAATTCTGCTCTCTGATATATTGCACGGCTGCGAAACCCGTGGTGATAACATCAATCATCAGTGTTTTCCCACCATGATCCACCACAAAATCTGCCCTCTTCATCATCACATCGATTGGTCCAGTTATATTACAGGCATAAACAACCTGTCTACCGGTCTGTTCCTTGATCTGATCGGCGTATTCAAGTACTTTAGAGATTCTATCCTCGAATCTGCAGAAATCCTGATCAGTCTGGGGTTCATCATCCTTGATCCAGGTGACACCATTATTGTCGACTCCACTCCAGGTATCCATTGCAGTTTGTGCATGTATAGCCGGGGGGGAACCAAGTTTTGGTTTGATTATGGACCCAATGATTGGTCCCTCTTTGATACCAATCATATCATAAATTCCCTGAGGTCCAAATGCAGGACCAGGATAACTATTAATTAACTCATCGGGTAACTGAACATCCATAACTTTTAGATTGTCTACGGTGTTCATACCGAACACGTTGCCTGCAAAGAGTGATAACATCTGGGGGATATTATTGGGTTCAAATAGCTCTAATGGGTATGCTACCTTGATCTTGGAGAATGTATCGTTTACCTTTGTTACTTCATAAGTTTTGGCTGATAATCTCTTCAAGATATCATCAGTCATCTGGGCAACCTTTTTCCAGGTTCCAACACTAGACTCGGCAGGTATTTCTTTGTATACCCTCTCCATTAGATCAGCACTTGTGTGCACATCAAAATCTACAATAACATATTTATCAGGATCTACATCTAGACCCGGTTGATAAAATTCATCGTCCATGTATGACATAAAAAAAATCAATGGCAATATCTTCATAAACTTATTTTTGCAATCACAAATATTTTACTATACATATATGTATAATCTATAATTCATTTATTTTATCAAAGTAATTATTTATATCTGTCTTCCATTCTTGTTGATCAACCGTCATTTTTTGCTTTCGAACCTTTTTAAATATGCGATAGGCCACAAACAAGATTAGTGAGGCAAGAACAATTTGAGTGGTGGGGTCTTCAAAACTAATAAATGAAAGAAAAGTACCCTCATTTCCCGCATCTTCAAGCTCGCTTGGTATAATGCCTTTTGGAACTGAATACGAGGTGACAATTATATCATCCAGAGCTAAGTCATTTGATTCAGTTGATATTACATCGGATGAACGGGTCTTTGCCAATATATATGCATCACCACCACTCACTGCGACATCATAACCCCCATCATCAGAATCACCACCATAAATGGTCGAAAAGACTAATTGTCCTCTATTATTTAATTTTGATATGAGAATATCAGAAGGAAATGTTTCGTCTATCTCCTCCTCGGGATTAATTCCTCTGTTATTAAATACTAAATTCCCATCATAGCCAACTATGGGATAATCATAGGATTTCGTTGTGCCAACAATAATAATATTACCATCCTCATCCAAAGACAATGCACTTGCTGTATCAACACCAGATCCTCCGATGAAGGTGGACCAAACTATTTGATAATCCTTGTCTACCTTGGCTACAATCACATCAGTTTGAATACCTGCTCCATTATTTAATTCTTCGTCTTCACCCTCAATTATAGGAAAATCATTTGAATTGGAATATCCAACTAGATATAGGTTATCATCTTCGTCTATTACCATGTCTCGGATCCAATCTACCATTAAACCACCCAGGAATGTAGCTTGTATTAATTCGCCAGCATCTGAGATCTGTGCCATGAAAACATCAATTTTACCATTGAACTTTGGATCAGGAGGGACATATGAGGGAATAGTATCTGATTTTGTTATTCCAGCAATATATACCTCATTCAGGCTACCAATTGCAATTGCATAATTATTATCGTAATTGGATCCTCCAAAATAGCTGGAGAATACCATTTCGCCTATTGAATTGAATTTAATAATAAAGGCGTCTGTAGAGTACTTATCCCCTTCAAAGCTAGTATCAAAAGCATTTTTCAAGGGAAAATCACTACTTTTTGTTCCTCCTATGATAATTATCCCATTTTCTCTATCAACGATAACTCTATTTGCGAAATCTAGACTACTACCACCAATATACGTTGAAAATATTACATTTCCATCTGGATCAAATTTGGTAACAAAACCATCATTAATACCGTTTAATTCTTCTTGGAAGGCATCCTGAATCTTGAGATTTGTTGAACGTGTCTTCCCAACAATAATGATGTTATCATTACCATCGATTGCTACTGAGCTGATTGCATCATCATTATTTCCACCCCAGTATCCACTCCAAATAATATCACCATTAGGATCTAATTTTGTAATTATACCCTCTGAGAAACCCCCATAA
>DAOUUM010000109.1 GCA_030668165.1 Candidatus Heimdallarchaeota archaeon | reverse complement strand
TGGGCAAAAAAACCCGGGCTGCCCGGGCCGTCATATTTTTCTCCGGGTCGATGACAATGGTGGGAATCTGCTCTAAATACTCTGCAGCGCCCTTTGGAAAATGAGCTGTTGGATCCGATATTCTATATTCTTACCATCGATCAGTAATCTACCCGTTTTAATCTCATACATTCGACTCAATATATTGATGATAGTTGATTTTCCTGCACCTGTATGACCAACAAGAGCAACTGTGGTTCCAGCGGGTATCTTAAGGTTGAAATTCTCATATATTGGAGTATCGGGTAGGTATTCAAAGGTTACATCATCAAAGACTATATCACCTTTGATATGATCTATTTCGGGTAGATGTTTGTTCCATGGTACTTTTGTATCCGTATCCAGCAGTGCATATACTCTCTCAGCACCTGTGAGTGCATCTTGTAGCTGCTGATAGAATTGACCCAGACGGATCACGGGTCGGAACAATATGGCATTATAGTTGAGAAAAGCTGTTAGAACGCCCAGTGTGATAAATCCAGCAATCACACGCAGCCCCCCGAAATATACAAGAAATGCAAGACCAAGACTGGATAGTGATAGAAGTATGGGGAAAAATACGGCATTCAGATTATCCGCATTGATATTTGCCTGGTAGTTTGCCTGGTTCAATTCTTTGAATTTGACTATATTGCCATGCTCTCTGTTGAGTCCCTTTGTTACTTTGATACCAGCTATGGCCTCACCAATATTCGCCATCAGAATTGAATTGGTACGACGAGTCTCCTTTCTTCTGGGACGAGTGTATTTTCTGGCTATTGTACCCACAAGTATTGCCACCGGAATGAATACAATAGATATAATGGATAAAAACGGATCCAGAGTTATTATAATTACCAGGACAAATACCACTGTTATAACATTAGCCACATTATTGATCACCTGTCCACCAAGCATCTGTCTTATGGCACTGAGATCACTGGTCAATCTACTCATTATCCTGCCTGTCTCATTTTTGTCGTGATAACTGAGATCCAGCTCTTGCAGATGGGTAAATAGCTCAAGTCTGATTGATAGTTCTGCTTTTAATCCCAGATCAGCTATTGCTAGTATCTGCTTGCTTGAGAGGTAGAAGATAAGCAACTGAGCGATTAGATATATTGCACTTAACACCATCACCTCTATCCAGAGAATGCTTAGTGATAAATTATTACTCAAAAAACCCGTGGTAGCATAGAACCAGTCAGAGTAAAATGATCCCTCAAATATTATATAATTTGGGTCGGAGAACCTGTCTATTGTGCTCATGAGCAATATTGGTCCCACAATAGCAAGAAGTGATGTGCCCAGCATATAGACAAGTATGATTAGTAATTCCTTCTTGTATGGCGTCACATATCGAAACATGAACTTGTATAGGAATATATCAGAGTAACCAAAAGAACCCCTCTTGGATTCCTTGTCGGCATCTGCATGAATGCTCATGTTTCTACCTCCGGACTGAGCTCCCAATCCATGAATTTCACATTAGCATAGACTTGGCTGATATAATCCCTATATGCACCCTCATTGGCCATCAACTCATCATGGGTACCTGATTGGATGATGTTCCCATTATCAAGCACAAATACCTTGTTGACATATTGTAGGCTTGATGGTCTTTGAGATATGATGATTGTGGTCCTATCTTTCATTGATTCTTGCAATGCATCCTGAATTCTGGCCTCTGTTTTGGGATCAATTGCAGAGACTGAATCATCAAAAACCAAAATTTTTGGTTTGGTCATTAACGTCTGTGCAATACTAACTCGTTGTCTTTGACCACCTGAGAGGGTGATCCCTCTCTCTCCAACTATGGTATCATAGCCATCCTCAAGGGTCTCAATGAATTCATGTATTTGGGCAGCCTTTGCGGCATTGATTACATCCTCTCTGCTTGCACCAGCACAACCAAAAGCAATATTCTCATGTAATGAAACGGTGAAGAGGAAACTCTCCTGATGAACTATACCAATCAATTTTCTCAAGGAACGCATAGTGTAATCGGTCCTTATGTCCTTGTCATCAATCAGAATTCTACCCTCTGTTGGATCAAAAAATCGGGGTAGTAAATTGATTAGGCTTGATTTACCAGATCCTGTCTTACCCAGTAATGCTATTTTCTCTCCTGGTTTTATTGTAAAATTGATGTTACATAGTGAATTATTTGCACCAGGATAACCAAATGACACATTTTCAAATTCTATTTTTCCCTTGATGGAATCTACATCATTGGCAGATTTACTTTCATCTAGGAAGGGAGGTGACTGTAATATCTCATTGATCCGAATGGCAGCCGAATTCCCATCTTGTATCAGAATGCCAATAAAACCCAAAAATCTACCGGGTATTGCAATATTTAGACTAAGAAGCATGAATGCAACAAAATTTCCCACAGTAAGATCTCCCATTGCAACCATACCCCCTCCAAGAAATACCAGGCCGATTAGCATACTTGCAATTAAAAATATCATCCCGGGTATTATCAGTGCACGTACTCCTGCCGTCTTCATCGATGCTTTGTAGAATTCCTGGTTGTATACATTAAAATTCTGTATCTGTTCATCCTCTGCACCAAATGATTTGACTGTTTGAATACCTGAAAGGTTCTCAGCTAACACCTCACTTAATTCTCCAAACTTGAATCTTGCACCATAGAACAACTCTTTATTCCTTGCTGATGTTTTGGTGGTGAGCACGACAACAATTATGGGAATAATGAGAAACACCAGTCCCAGTTGCCAGGAGATACGCATGATTGACACTATAGATCCTATGAATAAAAAGGTGACAAGGGCAGTGATCCTGTATCCCCATGTTAGTAATTCCCTCATGCTGTACACCTCCTCTATTGATCGCGACATTATCTGACCCACACTCTCCTTGGAATAAAATTCCAATTCATGACCCTGAAGCACCTCAAACAGATCCTGTCTGAGATCAAAAATAACATTCTGGGACATTTTCACTGTGAATCTCCTCTGAATCATATTAGCCAGTAGATCTAGTAATGTAAATCCGATTAATATTGCAAATCCAATTAATAATAAAGATTTACTGGCATCAGCCAAAGTTATATCAATAATCTCACTAATTTGCAGAGGTATCAGTGTCTGCGCTGTTGCAGCACCGATTGATGCCAGATTAACTCCCGCAAAAAATAATTTATGTTTCTTAATATATGGTATTAGTAGTGTCAACAACTCGCGCATAAAAATAATACACTAAATTCTATAAAAGATTCATCTAAAATAAATTATTGGGAAGGAGCAACAAATTCCCACTATTTTAATTATACCTATATACTGATGCCTAGGCTGGGCTTAATATTTAATCTTTGTTCTGATCTCGGGAAACAGCAAATAGTTATCCCTAAGCATTTCTACAAGGCGCGTAAAATATATTTAATAATTCTTAATGGTGAAATATTTTGAATTGAAGAAATTATTCCCAAGAAGAAGAGTAAAGACGTTCATACTCATAATTCTGGTAATTTATGTAATCCTCGTTCTAATAATTGGAGAGGTATTTTTTTCAGCATCAAGACATAGAGACTACCCTGTAGACCCCAATGATTTTGATGCAAGCAAAATTGAGTTGAACCAAGAAAACAAAACCATTGTTTTGTGGCATAAATCTATCCAATCAGAGAAAATTGTCTTCATTGTACATGGCCATTCAGACAATTCAGGTTACATGTTTGATAGATATGTACCTATTTTTATCGGATTGGGTTATGATATCTTGACAATAGACTTACGTAATCATGGACTAAGTGATGACATTAAACCGGTTACTTTTGGGCTATATGAGGCAAAGGATGTTGAATTAGGTTTAAAATGGATAAATAATAATACCGATTATGAGGAAATTTTATTGTTTGGTACATCTATGGGAGCTGTGGCAGCGTTATTAGCAATAGATAATATTAATACCAAAATTAATGGATTAATACTAGATTCTCCATATATCAATCTTGAAAACACAATGAGACTAAGTTTGAATAAACACAAGGTACCATCTTTTCTTTTCTACCACCCTGTGAAATTTTATCTGAATATTAGATTTAATAGCCATGGATTGGATATAAATGATTTTCCAGACCTAATATCTGTCTTACAAAATAATAGTGATGAGATTCCAATTTTGGTTTTGTATGGTACAAGTGATGTAGAGGTTAGTGAATTGGATTACAAAGCAATTACAGATCAGGTGAGTAATATAACAATTGTACCCATTATTGATGGAGAACATAGTAGATTGTATCTTCACGATAATTTTAAATCAGCTATGGAAGAATGGTTAATTTAAATTTGGTGAGAATGGCAGACTACCCCCTCTAATAATAAAGATTAAGTGCGGAATCAATAATTAATCAAATATGATACCAAAAGAGTACAGGGACTTGCTAACGGAGAAACATATTGCCCATCTTGCCACAATCAACCCAGATGGATCCCCCCAGATCAGTCCTATATGGATTGATTACAATGAGAAGGAAGAGTTAGTCATGTTCAACACTGCAAGAGGCAGAATAAAGGAGAGAAATATTTTGAACAATGAGCAAGTAGCCCTGTCAATCAGAGATAACAATAATCCTTATCGTTACCTACTAATTCAGGGAAAAGTTGTGGATATCAATGAAGAGGGGGCAGCAAATCATATAGGTCAGCTAGGAATGCGATATATGGACAAGGAATTTCCAGTCGCCCCCGGTGATACGAGAATAATAATTAGTATTAAACCACATAATATAGTTGTCAATGGATGATAATTTGTTATTGAAATATTCTCTGCACGAAATCCTTATCTTAAATCTCACGCTGCTAGATATATCAATAATGGATGAATTAAGATATATAGATACCCATCTGCATTTCCATAATCCAACTTATTGGAACTCAGAACTCAAGGAAGCAATTATTGAGGAATTCAAGGAATTAAAACCATTTTTTGAACGACCAAATGATAATTTCCCATTGCTGGGAATTCTTGATGCCCTGGGTTGTCACAAAGGATGGGTGATCAATTACGAGAGCCCAGAAATTATGGGATACCCTCTTGAGACAAATGATTGGGTGGCAAAATTCTGTGAGGACAGCGATAAGAGATTAATTCCATTTGGAGGTATAGATCCACGAATAAGCAGAGATTTTGACCAGATTAGTTATCTTAGAGATTTTTTTGAATCAGAAATGTTGAAGGGATTCAAATTTCATGGACCCCATCAGTGGATACCATACAATGGATACAGGGAGGGATTGATTGAACAGGCAAAGATATATGAATTGTGTCAGGAATTAAATGTTCCAATTGTATTTCACACTGGATCGAGTATGATATATAATGCACGTTCCAAGTATGGTGATCCCATGCTACTCGAGGATGTGTCAATAGATTATCCGGATTTGAAACTAATACTGGCACATGGGGGCAGACCATTTTGGACCAGACAGGCTGAGTACCTAATGATTAAGTTTGAAAATCTGTACATGGATATCTCCAGTATTCCACCATATTTACTGGTTGATTATTTTCCCAGATTGTTAAAATATGCAGATCGGATTATGTTCGGTAGTGATTATCCCAGCCCGGGAGTTCCCAGTCCCCGATTAAATGCAGAGGAGATTGCCAAACTAGCCCTTCCTAAGGAAATAATTAAAAATATTTTATTCAATAATGCAGATAAGTTGATTCCTTGAAGATTACTATTATTAACCAATTAGCATTCTTATTGCACTGAGAAATGCCACAGACCAGAACATGGTTAGCAACATTTTAGAGTCCAATTTTTTAATTCTACCTGCACCGATACGAGCACCAACAATAGAACCCAGAGCCAGGGGAATTCCAAATGTCAAAAATAGGGAAGGATCCAAAGCACCCTGACCACTTAATGCGATTGATTTTGTAATGAAGGCAAAGATCGTCACAATAACAATCATGGCGGATGAGGTGGCAACTGTGATATGAATTGGTAATCCAGCAATCATACTCAGTAGGGGTACATATATGATTCCTCCTCCAATTCCCAAAAGACCTGCAACAAAACCACCCAAAAATGCAAATATTCTACCTACACCGATTTTTACGTTGTACTGAAAGATTTTTCCGTCAGTGGTTTGAATCTTCCTATATTCCTTTCCAGGAATGATTTCTTCTCCGTCATTATCATTATTACCTGATGTCCGAGCCTTGTAAATTCCTCGTATTGCAGATAGACCAACCAGCACAGCAAACAATTGCTTTAATACATCTGCATTGAGTAATGTGGCTACCCAACCACCAAGAATAGATCCGGGAATCGCAAATATCAGAAAAATCCCTGCCGTTCTGAAATCAATCCTATTCTCAGATCTGTTTTTAAGGGACCCACTGAAACTGGTAAACATGATGGTGAATGAACTAACTAGTGTTGCATCGATGGGACTAAGTCCGGTAACATTTGGTAGTAATGCCACACCATAAATCAAGAAGGGAACATTGAGTAAACCTCCTCCTATGCCAACCATCAATGAGATAAGACCGAAGAAAAATCCACAAATAATTAGGACAGTTATCAATAAAGGATCCATGAAAGTCGATGAAATTTACTCTCTTTTCATATTATTGTTCTGACTTAATTAAATTTACCAATCAATTTCTTTTAAATCCTTTTCTGGTACATTTTTCCCGTTTAGAATAGCCTCAATCTTCTCTCCACCGTGAAATATCACTTTCAGATCAAAATGAGATTTATCCTCTGAACAGAAATATCCAGCCATATCCTCATCAGATACAATAGTTACCTTGCACACGGGGCATTCTCCAGTTTTCAAGATCTGTTTAATCAAGTCAGCAGACATATTATTTGCTATATTTTATTATTTTTTAAGGTCGTTGTCCCTGATCTGATCTAATGTTACTCATTCTTTTCAAAATCCGTGAAGGATATTAGTTCCTTCTCTGTCTTACATGCAAAAGCCAGATCGTCTGTTGTATTCTCTGCAGCCCAATCTCCATCCTTTGACAGTGTGATAACCGCTGAAGGCCCTATTTTACTCAAGTACTCAAGTGATTTTTTGGTTGCTTCTTTCATATTTTTGCTATCTCGCATATTTAATTTAACACGCATTCCGAGCATACCACGAATGATATATTCACCAACACCCGTTGAGGATATAGCCAATTCTTCATCAGCATATGTGCCTGCACCTATTATGGGAGTGTCACCCACCCTCCCAATCTGTTTACCCAGGGTTCCACCAGTTGAGGTTGCAGCAGCCAAATTACCATGTTTGTCCAATGCTACCGCACCAACAGTTCCATATTTTTTCCTACCCTCGGGATCCATCTCGTCACCCTCCTTTTTTTCAAGATATCGGGCTAATCGATCACGAATTCTATCAGTGATCATGGATTCAGGATTGATAAGTTCCACTCCGTTATTCTTTGCAAATTTCTCAGCTCCAGATCCTGCAAAAAGAACATGGTTGGACTTCTCTAGAATTAATCTACTAACATTAATTGGATTTTTTAACCTGGATACACCAATAACACCTCCAACCCTGAGATCTTTTCCATCCATAATCAGAGCATCCATTTCCAGGGTCCCCTCCTCAGTAACAACTGATCCCAGTCCTGCATTGAAATTGGAGAGATCTTCCATCACCCTCACTGCCAGCTCAACGGCATCAAGAGAGGTTCCCCCCTTTTCTAGAACTTCCCACCCTGCCAGAGCAGCCTCTCTTACACCCTCATCAGCGATTGGTTTGCGAGCATCTGGTATGGTACCGGCCCCTCCATGGATTACAATTATCGGTTTCATTATTTAAATCCATTATTAGTAGTTTTTTTACTTTGAGGAGAAAGTCACTATTATTTTATAATCAGATTAAGTAAAAATATCAATAGAATACCTATGAATATAATAATAAATCTAAATTTTTTTAAAATGAGATGAAACTCCATGATTGTGGAAAAAGTAAGAATTGGAGTTATCGGAACCGGCTATGTTGGCCTCGTTACTGGTGCCTCATTCGCAAATATTGGCTTCAAAGTTGTATGTCTGGATGTAGTTAAGGAGAAGGTTGACTTGATCAATCAAGCTATCCCCCCCATCTTTGAAAATGGACTCAAAGATTTATTGACCGATGTGGTTAAGGA
>DAOUUM010000051.1 GCA_030668165.1 Candidatus Heimdallarchaeota archaeon | reverse complement strand
ATGGAAGTTTAGAATTAATATCTGTCAATCTCATAATCAATAATGTTCCAACTATTATCAAGGCATAAACAAGGTCGTTGTAGGGTGTTTGGAGATTAAATGAAGTTGCTAAGATCCCTAAATTGGCAAAATAAATCAAGTAGATGAACAGTAATTGAAACAGTATAAAAATCAGATAGGGATTGGCTCTGAGTTCTGATTTTTCAAGTTCCTCATATTCCTGATTAACAGCAGAAGAATTGAAATAAATGATAAATATCAACAGAACCAGTATTAAGGTCAACACTATTTTTGGGATCAGGTATGTATGAATTGATGGATCTATACCCTGATTTGCAACACGAGCGATTAGATCGATCATAATGAAGGAAAATATTGTATCCATGCCAATATTCGCTATGGCATTCTGATTCATCAGATAGAGTCGCACGATACCTATACTCAATCCCAGGTTTATTGCCAGTAAGATGAATTTAATTGTGACATCACTAATAAAAATAGTCAGTCCCCAACTAATTACCGCTATATATATTGAATTGAGCCAGAATTTATGAATTGAATTGGGGACGATTAAAAATAGAAGCGGTGAGAACATCATCAATATTACCATAGGTAAGGCAAAAATGTTGAAAAAGTAGGTAGAAAGTGTAAATATAATACCTCTAAGGGATGAAAACACAAAATAGAGAAATAATGGGAATAATAGACCATGGTATTTCGAGGTTTCGAATTGTAGGTATTTATTAATCGGCATGATAATACCGATTACGCGGTCGATTAAAATACTTTATGCGGAGAATAATACTATTTATTTGGTAATTAATTATTTCTATAACAAAAATTATCTATATTTTGGCAAATGCACTCTGTAATTTATTAACTGTTATTGGCTTTAAAATGTGATCCAGGGCTCCGATCTGGGATTTGATGCCATCATCAAGCGGATTTTGGGTGACCATAATGATCTTCACATTGGGCATGATTTTTCTAATTCCCTGAGCTGTTTCCAAACCATCCTTACCAGGCATTACAAAATCAAGAAGTACCACATCGGGTTTAACTTCTTTTACCTTCATTATTCCAAATTCGCCATCAAATGCTGTGCCTATCACTTCATGTCCTATTTTCATTAGCATATTCTGTAATGCAGATACTGATAATCTTGAGTCATCAATTATAACAACTTTAACCATTGTAATAATTTACAGTTTCGTCCTTTTTTATGTTTGTGTTGTTGATATATCAAGATTACTCTTATTTTGATTGTAGTCAAGCGGTATTATAGCCATCAGATCCTCAATCCCTCAAAAAAATGTTAATTTAAATTCATTATTTTAAAAATTGGGAGATGTAATACTCTCCAGCCCTATAACTGCTTCTTACCAGTGGTTTGGATACGATATATTTGAATCCCATCTCATTTCCAATTCGCTCATATTCTTCAAACTGTTCCAGTGAGACATATTCTCTCACTGCAAGAGATTTCAGATTTGGGCGCATGTACTGACCAATTGTCAGAAAATCCACATCAATTTTTCTTAGATCTTGCATGGTCTCGATTACCTCTGATCGTTTTTCTGATAATCCAACCATTATTGATGATTTGGTGGGAATTGAGGAATCAATATCCTTGATTTTTCTCAATACATCAAGTGATTGATCATAGCTTGCTCTTCTATCTCTTACCTTGGGAGTCAGTCTCCTCACAGTCTCAATATTGTGTGCTATAACCTGAGGTCTTGCATCTATGATTCTCTGTATATCCTCTGTTTTTCCCTGAAAATCTGGTATCAGGATCTCAATATTGATCTTCTCATGCTCCTTCTGAACTGCTGTTATGCAGTCTGCAAGATGAGTGGACCCACCATCAGGCAGATCATCCCTATCAACTGATGTAAGAACTATGTAGTTCAGATCTGTTTCCCAATCATAGATTGCCTGGGCCAGATTTGCTGGTTCTTCGGGATTTAAAGGTGGAGGATTTCGTGCCGTTTTGATATTACAGAATTTACATCCTCGGGTGCACACATCACCCATTAGTAAGAATGTTGCAGTACCACCTGACCAGCATTCGGTTCTGTTGGGACATGAAGCAGCCTCACAAACAGTTGCAATATTTGATTGATTGACTGAGGATCGTATGACACTAAATTTCTTGGTTAATGTCTTTCCCTTGTATCTTAACCAATCTGGTGCGGATGGTTCTGTCTCATCATCCATAATTGTATCTGTTCAATTTTCATTATAATTTCAACTATGTATTTCAAAATTAAAGTTATAAAAATTTGATAATTGTAATCGGCCATTATTTTCCGTATTTGTGTTTTCTTGTTATCTCAATAGGTAGATTTGAATTTAATTTGAAATTTATTCGATTGAAATAATTAGCTACCTAAAATAACTATTATAAATCTTAATCACAAATTCAATTATAGGAGAATTATAATTTGGTAAGATATTTATCCAAGAATCAAGGACGTAAAATGTCAGGCGGTCGTCTTCGAATGAATTCAAAGAAGAAGAAGAATGCTCTAAGTCGTCCCAATACATTAACAACAATAGTTTCTGAAAAAGAAGAGATCAGAACTAAGACAATTAGAGTTCTGGGTGGAAATAAAAAAACCAGGCTATATCGTACCAATGTTGTGAATGCTATTGATCAGGAAACAGGGAAGACTGTGCAGGCTACAGTTACAGATGTGATTGAGAATGCAGCTTCCAATGAATACAGACGACGAGATATCATTACAAAAGGGACAATTCTGGAGACAAGCGCTGGAAATGTCAAAGTAACCAACAAACCAAGCAAAGAAGGCTTCGTAAACGGAATAATTATCAAAGAATAATTTGATAATTCACCAATGGTGATTAAATGCTGAGAAGAAAGAAATTTCAAGTAATATACCCCGAGTATTTTTCTGCAGATGTATCAAGAAAACAGGGGAGACGAGTTTCCAAGTCAAAAGCCACAGAGGATATGAATCTTAGAAAACTGGTCTATGCATGTAAGAAACTGGATGTTCCTCATCAGATCCAGGAGGATAAATCATTTCCACGATTCAACTGGGATAATGGTGGAAGAGTTCTCATAACAATTGATAAAAAAGATAAAAAACTAAAACAAGAGTTAGTCCATGAGATTGCAGATATTACCAGACGTATCGTATCCAAACAGGCACCAGAAGAAAAGAAACCTGAAGCAAAACCCTATACCAAATCAACTCACTCCAAAAAGAGACAAATCAGTGCTGCCAAGCAGAAGAAGGACAAAAAGAAGAAGAGGAGTCCCCAGAATTGAAGAAAAAGATTGAACGACCTTTGGGACCGGTATTGCATATTATTAGAAATGAGGCAGTGACCAAACCACAGACCCCATTTATTGGCAAAGGCCTCACAGTGATAATTAAAAAAGAGGATATACATGTGAAAATTGGCAAACTTGGTGATCCCTTCGGAAGTGTACATCAGCCCTACCAGCCCATATTCCTTGAGGAAGGGATTGGAGAGGAGATAATCGGTGAGGAGGCAATAGCCATCAAGGTTGAACGATCCAAACGGAGTGCTGAAAAACGCAAGAAATCCAAAAAAAGAGGATACACAGATAAAAAGAAATATTCAAGTTAATTAGGTACTATTGATTATTTTTTTCACTTACTAATCGGTGAATATTTAATGGCGATAAATTCAATGAAGATTGTAGAATGTCTCAAAGTAAGATGGTCTCGATTACTCCGGAAAGGCCAGATAATATAATCAGTAAAGTATTAAGATTTTTCCATCTCCGTGGATTCAACACAACTGTTAAGACCATGTTCAGAGTTCCGATGACCGATCTTTATCATCCAGGACATGAGAAAGCACACAGTGAGTACCCCACAGTATCAGTTGCGTATAGAGGACTTCTTGGTGTATCATATGAGGCCTGTACAGGGTGCAAGAAATGTGAACGCATATGCCCCAACAACACAATTATAATGGAGACAAGGGTTATAAATGGAAAAGAACACCGTTTCCCGGGTTATCTAGCTGCAAGATGTATGTTCTGTGGACTGTGCTCAGAGGCATGTGACAGACAGTTTTCCATCAGACACACGGATCAGTTCGAGGATGCTGGTTTCAGAAGAGAACAGTTGTACTATGGTCCAGAAAGAATGTGGGAAATGTTTGATAAACATATTCAACCCAAAATCGATGCGGGTATGACTCACAAGGCAACACCTGACAATAAACGTGTGGAGTATCCTGAAGAGAGCAAGGCAGAGGTCCCCAATCAAATACCTGGTTATCTTGAGAAGAAAGCAAAGGAAGCCGCTGCCAAAGCTGCAAAGCGAGCTAAGAAATAATAATAATTGTATAATTACCTAATTTTTCTGTGAAATGTTAAACATCAAATTTCAAGTATGTGGCATCTAAGAATTATATTCTAATGTTTAATTTTTGAAATTATTTATTTATAAATTGGATTCGATGAAGAGAGGCTTTAATATTTTGAATACTATGTTAAACTGTGTGGACAAATGAGGTGAAAGAGGAGAGTGAAAGAAAACTCTTTGAGTGGACAGCAGAAGACACAGAAAATTGGAAAGATGAAGTGAAATTTGAATATAGATTCCATGATTACCAGATTTCTGATGAGATGGTGGAGAACCTTATGAATAGCCACCTATATTTATATGGTATCGCAAGATATTTTTCTAAAAAACTTGATGCAAAGGATATAGATCTCCCATTTTTAGTCCCATCTGTTTTTAATTATCCTGAAATTAAAGTTATTGTAATGCCACTAGATAGTTTAACTGATGAATTTATTCAAAATACCGCGTTAATTCCGGAACACGTAGAATTTAAATTCGCAATGAGAGTTCGTTATCGTGGAATGAGGGAGGAAATTCTGGAACGTGAATACGATTTGAATGCAGATATGCTGTCAAAATTTACCCAATTAAAACGGATTGGATCATTTGTTGGATTAACTATTGAAGACCTTACCCCAGGTGTACCTTACTGGAATTTTGATGGTTTGTACAATAGGGTATTCGATAGTGCAATTTCAAAATTACTTAATCTACATCATGTATCTCTAGACTTGAGCGGATATGGTGAATTCTCGAGTAAAAAAAATTTCCCAAGTATAATAAATGCTGATAAATTAAGATCTTTACATCTTAGAGGTCTTATGGATATCTCAGATGGAATTGGAAACTTAAAACAATTAGAATTATTAAGAATTGAAAGGGCAAGGAGCATACATATATCACCATCAATAGGAAAGCTAGAAAATCTTAAGACATTAGAGATATTAGATGCAAGTAGTATATATGCTAAGCCTAATTCAATAGATGGTATTCCTGATTCAATAGCAAAATTGGAAAAACTGGTAAAACTGATACTGCCGATTAATGGTGATAAGATACCAAAACCAATTTTTAGTCTGAAAAAATTAGAGTATTTAGCGATTAAGGGTGATTTTAATCGTAGTAGGTTAAAATATATACCAGAATCAATTGGTAATCTTAAAAATTTGAAATCCTTGCATATTAGCAATACTATTATTGATACATTTCCAGAATCAATATGGAAGCTTGAGAATTTAGAGAATTTGACGATTCAAAGTAAAAAATTGACTAGCATACCAAAATTAATTGGAAATTTGAAAAATTTGCAAAGTCTGTCAATCCATGCTCATAAAATGGATACTATACCTGAATCGATTTTTAGTCTAAAAAAATTGAAATATTTGTGTATTGGGAGTCTAAAAATAGAGAAAATTTCAGAGAAAATTGGGGATCTGATAAACTTGGAAGACTTGCATATCACTGTTAGTAAATCAGGTACAATTCCTAAAGCGATTTTTAATATGATTTCTTTGAAGAGTTTGTCAATTCGAGGTAGTAGTATGGATACTCTACCATCATCGATTTGTAATCTCAAGAATCTTAAGTATTTACTTGTTCAACGAAAATTGCAATTAATTCCGGATTGTATTTATAAACTTGAAAATTTGGAAGAGGTTCACTTAAACATTAAATATAGTGCTGCACCTCCTTTTCTTGCCAAATTGTATCATAGGAACAGATTAGAAGAAGAACTAACCTCTCTCAGACAAATAGACGATGCGCAAATACTATGGAAAGAAAGGGGGAGAGAGATTGAAGAAGAATTTGTTGAAGAATTTGAAGAAACGGACTATGATGAGGAGGTACACACAGAACGATTTTCAAGATACAGTTATAGTATGCAAAGACTGGAGGAATCAAAAATTAAAACCAAGAGGAAGATTGAACTATTGGAGGATAAACTAAAGCAATTAGATTGAGTATTTTTTAATTATTCAGTTCCATTCAATACTATACCTTCAGTTCGTGGTACCAGTGACTGTGCATATACTGACATGTACTCCCTTGCCATGAGTGTATCCTTGTACCTCTTGATTTTGGTTTTCAGGGTCTGTTTTGCCCTGACACCAGATAATTTATCCACCATTGTTTTTGTCTCAACCGTCCAGTCCTCAAGTGGTTTTATCATCTCCAGATATGCATCGCCAATATCAAACTTGAGATCAATAACTTTGAATGATTTTTTCGTGGGTTTTTTGGGAGCTCTCATCCTGAGAACTACTGGTTTGAGATCCAGTTGAGGTTTGATATCTGCATCGCTGTGAAATATCTCTTCTATCTCGCTGTACTCATATATAGCAGTGATAAGAGACAGATCAGATCGCAGCTTCCATATTCGATCATACCAGGTGGCAGTCAGCTTGTTGAGTGCAATCAGTCTGAATTCCTTCTTCATCTCCCTCCATCTTTCCAGTCTCTTAACTGCAATTTCATCCGCCATCAATTTCCATTTCTGCATTCTCTTTTCAGAATCTTTATCTTTCATCAGTTTCCAGCTTTCAACTATTTTGATTGTTTTCTCTTCACTTTTTTCATACTTTCTTCTCTCTTTATCTTTATCCCATCTAGTCCTGAGATCATTGGCAACCCTAAGATTGTATTTTTTAAATTCCTCGGGGATAGATTTAAAATCTTTCTTGATAAAATTGACCATGGTAGTGATCTGGGATCGGATAACATCATCTTGTAATTTCTGTGATGTGTTCATTCCCAGTAACTCATTGGCCATTATTTTAATCCTTCTCAATTCATTTTCTGAAAACACTTATTTGAAAGTTATTGAAGAAATCGGCAAAATAGGTTGATTCAAAATTAGAGGTATTTTATCATGTAATAGCCCTCAAGCTCATAACCAAATTTGCGATAGTACTCTCTTACTCCCACACCAGATATGACTGCAAGTTTTTTGAACCCAGCCTCTCTGCTAATATCCTCGGCCCATTTGAGTAATTTTCGACCATAACCCTTGTGCTGATAGCTCTCCACAAGTTCATCATCTATAAGGGGTAGTGATGATCCATAGACATGCAGTTCTCTAACAATGGCCGCATCTCTCAACTCATCAAATATAACATCTTTGCTGGGAAATCTCAGTCTCAGGAAACCAATTAACAGATCATTTTCCTCATCATAGGACAGGAAATGTTCCATTCCATCACCAGCCTCATAACTGATCTTCTTGGGTTTGAATACCCCGATATCAGACCGGGCATAGTTCTCCTTGTATAGATTCAGTCCCACCTCTCTGCAACGAATGCATTTACAATTAATATCCTCATACTGGTTTAGTTCAGTCTGGATTTTCTGGCGCATATCTCCCCAGGTAGGACCCGCAATGACCAGTGGGATGGGAAGATCTCTCAATGCCCGTTTGATTCTCACGAAGGGAGGAGTCAGTAATTTTGCCTCCTTAATGATTCTAAAAGTGTCCTCATTGCTCAATCCTGTATATTCACCATTGATAGTCATCTCGGCGAGGGTGGTGTTCTCTATCACCTGTGTGGGATAGATCTTCATCTCATCGGGTATGAATCTGGGATCATTGTACAGGACTCTGAAATCCTCTATATCTATCTCTGGAGTGGTCCCGGGAAGTCCGGGCATCATATGAGCGGTGATCTTCAATCCCGCATCTCTCAGTGCCTTGAAACTATCAACTGTGTCCTGTAAATCATGACCTCTCTTTACAAATCTTAGTACATCTTCTTGCAGTGTCTGAACACCCAGTTCTACCCTGGTTGTACCAAATTCAAGCATTTTTTCTATGTGTTTCTTCTTTGCCCAATCTGGTTTTGTCTCAATGGTTAGACCTATGCACCTGTGTGTTGCGGTCTCATTTTTCAACTGGGCCTCTTTTAGCGAGGCTGATGCGCTTCCATTCATCCCCTCATACATACCAAGAACAAACTGGGCTTGATACTCCGAAGGAGTACTGTTGAAAGTACCGCCCATGATAATCACATCCAATTTCTCACCATTATGACCAGTTGCTAGCAATTGTGCTAATCTTGACTGTATCTGTGCACTGGGATCAAATCCGTTGGCAATTGCCCTCATGGCTCCAGGTTCCCTACCGGTGTAGGATTGCGGTGTGCCCCATTCGGGACCACCTGGACAGAAGATACATGTACCGTGTAGGCAGGCAAAGGGTGCTGTGAATGCAGATATCACATTTACACCACTTAAAGATCTCACATTTCTGATTCTGAGATATGGGACCACTTCCTTGTACATATGATCTGGTACCAATCTTAGTAGATCTGAGTTGCGTGGATATTTATCTAGTTTGTATTTCTTGGCATATTTGCGTTTTATTCCCTCAATCTTGCCTTTGCTTGGCTTCAGCTCATAGATCTCACTGATAATCTCCAAATATGCTATTTCTTCAACTTCGGTTAGTTCTTTTCTAACTTCATCTGAAAATTCAATATTGGAATCATCCATTTGATACCACAAAGCGGGTTATACTACTTTCTAGATTGTCCAGCAGGTTTGTTTTTGAAATGTCTGTTAAAAAATATCTTTTTGTAGCGTATTCGTGGAATAGGAGATTTTCTATCGTATTTCCTAGGAACCTTTGGAGTTCGTTTTCGCACTATTCCGGCGTTCTGCAACCTTCCATGTGTCATATATACTGATATTTGATTACCATTTAAAAAAGGTTAAGATAATAATCAATGAATTCAATTAGTAAATTTGTCATCCTTGATAATAATATTATAAGAATTGTTAACTAATCTTGTGTTTAAATTTCTCGTTTTAATTCATATTGATAGAGAATTAATCACATGATTTTTGTTTAGACTTATTATTTTACATTATAAGTATATGATTCTAATTAGTTATTCACCCATTGCAACTGTTGTATTAGATGATAAGGGATCAATTGCAGAGATCTACGAGACCTTTGATCAGGCATTACCTTCATTGAGTTCCAAACCTGATGAGATAATCTGTGATAGCAAAGCTCTGCTTAAATTGATGATTGAAAATGGGATTAAGTCCAGAATTGATCTCGAGAACGCACCTCTTGCCGAGTGGAGGAAGAATCGATTTGATATGCTGATGAACAACACCGGTCTGATAACAAACTACGAGGACTATGAGAACAAGATTAGAGATCATATAATGCTCAAAACACGTGAACAATTGGTCACAACTGTTACAAACAGGGATGAGCTGGTTGCACAGATGATACATGCAATTGATGATACTCAAAAATCACTCAATCTATTTGCCAATCGATTATCTGAGATCTACAGCCTTCATTTTCCAGAACTGGTGGATCTGGTTACAAATCCTGTGACACTTGCAAAGATAGTATCTCAGCAACCACAAAGATCCAAGATCGAGGATGAATTCTTGAAGACTAATGGCATACCTAAGTACAAGAGAGATCTAATTCTTTCGGGTAAGGAGAATTCACTTGGTGGTGATATCAGTGACGAGGATGCGGTTCCCATAGTCAACTATGCAACACAGATTATTGAAATTGATGACAAATTGAATCAACTTGAAAGCTGGGTGGACAAGACGATGAATGAGATCGCACCAAATCTTAGCCTTGTGGCAGGATCCAATGTTGGTGCCAGATTGATCGCAGCAATGGGATCACTTGAAGGCCTGGCAATCAGATCAAGTAGCAAGATACAGATAATTGGAGCTGAAAAGGCTTTATTCTCTGCTATTAAGAAAAAGGGTAAACCACCTAAACATGGTATCATCTTTCAGATTCCAGAGATTGGCAATTCACCATACTGGATCAGAGGAAAGATAGCAAGGGCATTTGCAGGTAAGATAGCCATCTGTGCCAGGCTTGATGCCTTTGATGGAGAATTACTTGGTGGGAAAATGCGAGAGGATTTAAGAGCTCTGGTTGATACTCTGAGAGAGAAACACCCCAAACCACCTGAGAGAAAATCAGAAAAGAAGAAGAGGAGGTATTACAAATGATTAAGGTAAAAGCACTTGGTAATATGCCCGAGGTCTATTCTGTTGAGGAAATAGTTAATGTTGAGTATGTGACCAAGAATCTGTATCCGGGAATCACCGTCTATGGAGAGCAAATATTCTTTGATGAGGATAATGTGGAGTACCGTCAATGGGCCCATAACAAATCAAAACTTGCCTCAGGCCTGTTAAATGGGTTGAGATTACCAAATCTGACCAAAGGAGCACATGTGCTCTATCTGGGAGCTGCCAATGGAACAACTGTTTCTCATGTCAGTGATATCGTGGGTGAGGATGGATTGATTTTCGCAGTGGAATTCAGCTCACGTACCATGAGAGATCTGTATAATCTTGCAAGGATCAGGAAGAACATCATACCCATCCTGGCAGATGCCAGGTATCCCGAGGAATATGCCGATATTGTCCATGCCGTTGATCTTGTCTACTGTGATGTTGCCCAGCCAAATCAATCAGAGATTCTGATCAAAAATAGCAAGGCATTCCTCAAGGAAGATGGCATGGCATTTATTGCTATGAAGACAAGAAGTATCTCACAAAAGGGTCGCGCCAAGGACATATTTGACAGGGAAGTCAAGAAGATCGAAGAGAGCGGATTTACAACCAAAAAAATAGTTAATATAAGTAAGATTCATCGAGAGCATTATATCTTCACTGGTAAATTAAAGAGTTAAATTATCAAGATTTCAATGTATCGAATTAATCTTCTAAAATTATGTTTAATAGTTATTAGTTCAATATGACATCACCAATGAGTGATAGACTATCCAAATTCCTGCAACATGAGATAGATCAGATTAATAATCATTTACCCAAAAAGGTGCTCTCACTCAAGGCGATTGAAAAAATGGAGAAACCGGGAGTGTATCTTCGTGATGGAACTTTCAATGATATTGAACCCAAGGAGATTGAGAGGATTAAAAATCTGATTCCAGATCAGTTCAAGGGTCAGGTACGATTACCCATCATCATTACGAGACGAAGGGATCTGGGTAGGGGTGCCTATACTGTTGGGAGTAGTGATCCCAATCTCTATGTGATACTCAGCCTATTTGATGAGTTGCAGGATTACAAGAGGTGGAAAACAAAGAAGAGGGAGATAAATGTACTCTATCGCTATCAATTAAGAAAAATCCGCAAAGAATATCCCACGAGCACTGTTGTTGCATTTACCTAGAAATATTCATCTAGTTTACTCTGATTTTTTTCCCCGATAATTACCTTGCTGGTTTTCCAAGAATGTCTTGCCTCCACTGGTAATTCACCATATTTATCAAAATATGCTTTTAAGAATTTTTTTGATACATCATTGGGATAACCACTACCCACTTTTGGAAGTGATGGGTCAAGTTTTGAATATTTATCCTGTATTTTGGCCATGGAATTATCACGACAGATCTTGGCCAGTATACTTGCAGCACCAACACATATGAAATGACTATCTCCCTTGTGCATTGACTCTATCTTTCCATCGATCATTGAATTGAAATGGGATCCAAATCTTTCTGCATT
>DAOUUM010000414.1 GCA_030668165.1 Candidatus Heimdallarchaeota archaeon | reverse complement strand
TGGGAAGTTTGATCCACCACAAGGTAGCAGCGGGTATGCCCCAGCCATACAACCTCAGAGATGTGGTATTCTTCGGTGACAGATACTCGCAGAGGATTAAGATAGTAGAGGAAAAAGATGAAAGACAATCTGATTATATAATTGTTGCAGAGCTACCACTGAGGGAGAATAAACTATCCGGCAAGGCAGATTATGTGATATTCAAAAAAGAGGTTAAGGTTGGTAAATACTACTGGAAGCCATTGGCAGTACTGGATCTTAAGACCAAGCTGGCAATTGATTGGGAGATTGTATCAAAACTCAACAAGAATAATCAGCTAGTACCCTATCCCAGGATAAGACGAAGAGGATTGAGTGAGGTAGAATGGCAATCACAGCTGAAATTTGCACTATCTGATGCAAGTGATCAACTAGATGATTATGCAAGAATATTGATGAAGAATTACAGTGCACTAACCGGTGAGTTTGGACACAAACTAATCCGTGGGGTTATCCTGCTTGATCCCAGCCAGGAGATCAAATCAGATATATCCGATCTGGTACACAGCTTATTGTACTCATTCATCCATACCCTTGATGAGGAAAAGGATGATTTGAATGAATCACTCAAGAAAAGTTCACGCGTATTCCAGTTTCATGAAGAGGAAGATATTGTAGAGAAGGATGAAGGTAAGAAGAAAGAGGCCCCAATCAAGCTGGCCATAATTGTTGGCAAACATATTCCGGAAATTAACACCGATAACCTGATCAGTCTACTAGCCAATAAGAAAGAGGTAGACATAGCTAAATACTCCCCACTGGGCAATCCATCCAAAGATATCACCTTATACCTGACTGGTGCATCCCGGGTGAATTTTGGGAATACAGCTGCATGGATTGCAGCCCACTACCATCTCATGAGTGTATTACAGGAAAAATATGATGATATTATAATTATTGATCTTCTATCCATACTAGGTAATTTTACAGAACTGAGATTGAGAGTTGACAATAAAATTAATCTGGAAAAATTCAGAATATTAAATTTTGATACTGAATTCAGATTTCTTGACGAGATCAGTGGTCAACCGGTGATATTAACTGGCTGGATTGAATTCAGACAGATGTATGGCAGGCATGCATATATAATTAAAAATCAGATAATAAATAGAATCAAATCAGATGATATCTATATCATTGCCAGTCCAATCAAAGATACATTCACCTCATCAAAATACAAGATGAGAACTTACCTGCCATTCTCATACAATCAGATGGATAATGTATCTGAGATTATATGGAACCTACCAGTGACCCCACTTCATACCAGAGCACCGAAATATGATAACCTCCGGGTGATCATCTCTCAGAGAGAAGATAGAATTGATCTGGTGCAGATCAGAGCACTTAAACATCTGGCAAGGAGATTCTCACAGAATAGAAAAAGAATAGCAGTTGACAGTTCCATCCCACTGAAGTATGTTAAGGCGAAGGAGAAGAAGCAACTTGAAAACGATGCCTATGAACTTATTCCATGGTTTAAAGATAATAATCCTGTAATCCCAGTTAAATACCTTGATCATTATCAGCAAGTGGTAAATAAAGATGAAGAACGTATACGTGCAACCACTCATAAGCAGAGATCCACAATATCACTGGATACAAAGCTAAGAACAAGAAAATCCTATTCATTGAGTACATCAGGTACAAGGAACAGTTATCTTCCACCCAGCATCAGTGATCTGATAGAAGCAAGTGAGTACAGGAATCTCAATCTCAAAGTATCATATTACCTGGGGAAGAAGATAATCGGATCTGTTAATCTGCAAGATCACCTGTACAATATAAATGTCTTATACAGACAGACTAATTTTAGTGGAAAGGAGTACTTCGAGAAGAATCTTAAATCCTATGAACACAACTTCCCGGTAAGTGGGGTACTTGAACAATCCAAATCTCAATTCTACCGGAACCATGTGGATAAAGTACTACTCAATTTTGATGAGTTCAAAGCCAATGGCTACTGGCTGGATCTGGTTCTGATGATGATACATGAAGAGCATCCTAAGGTCAAGGATGATGACCTGATCAGATTGTGGCAGTATTACTCACCTTGGTTACTGTACTCCCTTGGATATATGAACAAGGGAAATAGCATTTTCAACATGAATTATATCTGGAAGCAAATAAACAGAAAAGTGAGAAAAATTGCATCACAGTACACGATTATCCCCATTTTACATGGTAATATGCAGCAGTATGAGCAGTACAGCATAATCAATTTTGGTAGCAGGTTCCACGGAATTGTGAGTAATCTGGATGATCCATTCAGTAAGCAGTGGGTAATAAGAGATAAGCATATGATTGATAAGATAAATAAGAAGAAATCAGGTGAGGAAATACCACTATTAATCACCCAGATAGGAGAATTTGAGTATCTGTGGAAATACAAAGATGACTGGATTATGCTGGGCAGGATTAATTATCGTCTGGGTACTGGGCTAGAGTATCTGCGAATACACCCATCAATTATTGTGGTGGGACTGGATATAGAACCGGAAGAACCAATATCACAGATTATCAACAATGTGGTCAATACCACCTGCGAACTCAAATTTGGTGGGGATGATACAATATTGCTAGTGGTATCATCTGAGGATTATACGTTTTATGGGAATGAATTTGCCTATGATGATTTAAATAAATTAATCCATGATCTCAGAGCAGGTACGCGATCCGAGCTGGAACTCGAGGTTGATGGGAAGAAGCATTTGGTTGGCTGGGATAAATACAAGGGTATTCACTGGGGAGATCTTGGCAAACTGAGAGGTGTGCTTAATCAGTATAAGAGTGCAATTCAAGCTAAATATATCGAGAATCTACCAGATAGCATAGAATTACTGTACATAGATATTTTTGAGATGACGGATGAGGAGGAAGAAAACCTGGAGCTGACAGTGTATCATATAGATGATAAATGCCCACTGAGAGATATCACCTATGAGGAGGCAAGTAATTATCCAGATCATGAAGCCCTGTTTCATGGGAACTGCTGGGGATTGAGAAGTCATGAATTTGAGCTGGATGATCTGCTGGATATGACAGGACTCTATGGTGAAAAAAACGCGTTTTCTGGTTTTGATCTGCTCAATCTGTACAACCAGGAATATATTGTCTGGGGTGGGATCAAGTATAATCTGAAATTTGATTTTGACCTGAGTGATGATAGCAGTATATATCAGGAAAATAT
>DAOUUM010000294.1 GCA_030668165.1 Candidatus Heimdallarchaeota archaeon | reverse complement strand
TTAGAGGAAACTAAAAGCAACAGGCCATTAACAAACAGATCTTGATTTAGATTTGGACCAACTAGCTCTGTATCTCCCATCTTACTTATCCATGGACTGTTTATATTTCCATAAGCATCACTGAGAGTTACTGAACTATCATATGAGAGAAGACCCGGATTTTCAGTATCACCGTTTACATCTAATCCATAACCCGAATAGTCCCATGCTACAACATACCACTGAACCCATCTACCATGGTCAAGGAAAGGTATAGTAAAATTGTAACTAAATCCATTAAACACCATCAGTTCTGATTCATACACTGCAGTAAAGATAGCTTCTAATTGTGTATCCACTTGATTATCAGAATATCTGTAATACAGAGTCACATTTCGAATATTATCCTCATCACTTGCTGTGAAATCAAGGGTTACTACAATATTAATATTGTCTTCCTTACCACTATCTGCTCCATCTGGATCAACTGATGAGATAACAGGTGCTGTATCATCTGGTCCATAGCCATTGTATTGATGATCATAAGTTCTTGAAGTTATATCTGCATCTTGGCCAGCAATTGCAATATGGAATGTGAAATATGATCCTTCTCGATTAATTAAATCAGCATACTCAGGATCGTCAGATAGAATTGAGAATGCCAAGGTAAATGTACCATTGTTCTCTAATAATCCTTCTGCAACAGTTAATGTTTCACTATAATCAAAGGCTTTATTTCCATTTTTGTAAAATCCTTCAACCAAATATTCATAACTTATACCAACAGGTACTCTGCCAAAACTATCAGTTATGGTTGTGTAGAATGCAGACCCAACTGTATAACTATGAAGAGTGTTATTAAACTCATAAAATGACTGTTTTTGCAAGTTTGCAACTAAAGTAACATTTCCTCCACTTGTATCTAGATCTGTGGTGGTTATTATTATCTTAAAATGTCTGAATGACAATATCTCTCCGGTAATATCAAAGGGATCCGCCCAGTTTGGTTTATTTGTCTTATGTATTGTAACATTTACCGTCATCCATCCCGTACTTGATGGATTGATATTAAAATCTGTAAAGTCGACTTGAAATTGTCCTGTACTATTGGTCAAAACAATTTGATCTGTATAAGTGTAGATCACATTATGTCCGATCCAAGGATCAGTAGTGTTTATTTTATCATTAAATTGAAGTATGACCTCAACATCACTTGCATTCTTCCCATTTATATCAAGAACTCTGCCTGAGACTGTTATCTGATCGTTAACACCGGGGTAGAAGGAGAGACCTTCTAATTGATCAGTGGTATTAACATTCTCCGTTGTGGCTAAATCCACTACCGAACCTACATTCTCTATCAATGGTATCGTTATGCTACGTGAATTGGGATTAACCACAGAATCACTAAATGAAACTGTTATGGTCACATCTGATGAGGGATCAATAAATGTTGTATCCAGTAGGTTTTCAGTAAAGGTAAATTGACCACTCAAATCCGTAACACCAATTTGTACGGGATTTGTTCCTTGATATCCTCCACCTGTAATATTTAAGGTGTAGCCCCTATCTAATAGTGGTAGAGATCCAGAAGACAATGTAGCTTCAATTTCTATTAACTGATTTAACCTGTAGTAGTGTGTATTCTCATCAATTGCGGATCCACCGATATCGGTTTGTGTAAGGGTAAAAATTATCTCCGCAGTGACAGTTATTTGGATTGTTCCTGGGGTTCCAAAATTAATAAGGGGGAAATTAGCAGTTCCAGTCAAAGTTGCGGTTACTGTGATATTATCCTCTGCTTCTGCACTCGGATGGTAATCATCAGAATATACAGCATCTCCCGCCGCAAATACAGTAGAACCTGTGAATGCTCCAAGTGCTTCATTTGTATCTAATAAATAATCTTCTGAGAATGATACCCCAAGACCACCGACAGAATTAGTATCTACATCCGTTCCTCCTGCATCTTTTACAGTCACAGTTACAGTATATGCCTCCTGAGGACCAACTGAATCATTGTCCACTGTAAAGGTAATTACTGTAGTATCCATTAGATTGAAACTACCAAATTTAATGTTTCCTGCGCTCCTGTATTCACTATTTTCATCATTTGGATAGTATACTCTGTATTCATGATAACTAATGTTTGTTCTGTCAAAATTTAATAGAAATGTGTATGCTCCAACGCCATCAGTTAAGGTGGAACCAAACAGAATCTCATTTACATATAATTCTACATTAACACCTGCCCATGGGGTAGTTCCTTGTGCAATCCCTGATATATCATATGTCTGATCCCAATCTACATCATCAGTGGCCAAACTTCCAGAGGTAAACACAGTATCCAATTTTTGCACCTTCGGAACATAATCAACTGAATTCAAGGGCTGATTATTGGATATGATTCCTCCATTTGATTTGATATCATTATTAATAACTTGATTGCTGGGATAATCCGGATCAAAATCATACAATTGATATTCTTTGTGAGCAATGTTTTGATCACCATCAATTTGAGTATCACTGTTTGCAGATGTGGAAGCAACAAGGCTAGTTAGTAATAATATAATAATATAAATAACTCTAATCTTCATGAGAGAACCTCCTTTTGTTTAACAATCAGAAGTATGGACTGAATTGATAAAATGGCGATTAACCATGGTGTATCCGATAGGATTTTAGAATTTTCATCTATATCATAATATTGAAAATTAAGCCTTGGATCGTTATCTGTAACACTAAAATCATCTATTTTCAATTGATGATCAACATCAATAGATTCAATAATCGCTGTTTCAACTATTTTAAACAGACTTGTATTGGTGAATGCACTGAAATCGTCATTCACAACTACAATTACATAAGGTCCCCCATTAAATGCCTTATCGTTAATATATAAGGTGGCATTGGTAAATCCAATTGAATTGGTGGGTATGACATTCGTAACATTGAAATTATCATTTGGGTTACTAGGGTCAAAATAGTAGCAATCCGAATCGCCAGGACTAGATCTGCAATTTGATCCAATATAGGAATCAAGTGTTGCATAAGGTTGAAGATAGATATTGGCATCAAAATAGTCCTTCTGAATTGCGTAGTAGCTCAAGTTCACACCTGAGGCATTACGTGGAGTGAAGCCTAGTGTGCTACTCAAGGAGCCATCTAACTCAATTGCTTGGGTCTCAACGTGCCATTTGTAACCTTCAGTTGTATTTATTATTATTCCATCATTGTGAGTATTGAGAATACTTTCAATAGAAACCTCATCGGATACATATACGAAGGTATAACCGATTACAGAAGTATCCCTCAGATAAGCCACAGCTGCATAAATTGCATCAGTAGGGGTGGATAATGGAAATGTGTACTCAATCCTGGTAAATCCCCCAGAATCGGTGTTGGGGAATGTGCCCTCATTATACTCTGATAAATCCGCCGCTGTTAGGGCTCCAGATGCGAAATCAGATTCTAATGTGGTGAAGGTGGACTGATCCATGACGAGTAAATCAATACTATCCTCATTTGAAATTCCATTGAGATCACTATCAAAATAAAAGGCAGTTAGATTAAATGCTTCCAATGGTATCACTGCGCCAGCATCATAATTATCTGCCCCAACAGGGACATTCTTCGACTCTATTCCCAATGCGATACTTATATTTGCATCTATTGACCATCCAACCATAACTGTCTGATAACTCAGACCATAAATTGCCACAATTGTATATATCCGGTATGTACCGACTGAACCAAGGGGATTTACTGCCTGGATGACAAGTCCGTCAGTATCTGTAATATTGGTGATAGATCCATCATCATCTCTGTATAGGTTACCCGTCCGGGACGCATTTAGTACAAGCGAGCCCCATGCCGTATCACTGTCAGTTGTTACTGTACCTAAATTGGTTCCCGCATCAAAAATATCAGTTGGACTCGAAATTGCCAAAAGATCTGATTCTGTGAGTATTTTGAATTGTATTTCCTGATTAGGAGTTGGAAAACCATCGTATTTTATCCTTATACTGGCATTGAAAATTTCTTCAAATTGATGTAATTTAAAATCGGTCTCTCCTCCAACTGCTTGACCCAGTTCTTGATCTGCACCAGTAGAAACAATCATTTCAATATCAGGTGTACCACCTAGGGCATTTCGACCATAATAAAATCCTTGATCTACTAGATAAGGATCAGGGAAAGGATTAAACATACCCCATGAGAAGTGAGTACTGCCATCATCCCAGGGAACCAATGCTTCTATCCAGAGATGCAAATGTTCTAATCTCACCTCTATCTGATCCGTATCGACATCTCCAATACTAAAACCAATTATCGGTCTTGCAGGAATATCAAATGCCCTTGCCATGTTAACAAAACCGGCAATCAGATCCTGCATTCCAAATTTTGTACCCTTATCAAGTGCCTCGAAGAAAAAGTAAGCTTTATCAACTCCATCAGGTGCAGCTGAT
>DAOUUM010000534.1 GCA_030668165.1 Candidatus Heimdallarchaeota archaeon | reverse complement strand
TCATATATCACGGTAAATCCTATATAGGTAAGTCCACTCTCATATTGCTCCCTCTCCTTCCGTTTATTGATAACTTTGGGTAATGATTCAAGGGCACAGTAAGCCAAAGAGATAACTCTGTATCCATCGTCTGCAAAATCATTTACAGTCTTCAAAATTTTTTCTCGTTCTTTGTCATCTAATTTACGTCTTGATTTTTCATCACCGATGTAGTCACAACTGGGTAATATTACCTCGGAAGCGCCTTTGGAGAAGATCATGTAATCATTATCCTTCTCATCCCTAAAAAGAGAAGTCATTCTTTTGAGACTTGAATCAAATGGAAAATCCTTGAAACGGATATATCTCTCCTTCATTCCCTCATCGTGATATCCTTGGGTTAAACCTAAAACCAGCAGAGCAGCATCTGTAGAATCTCCAATCACATCGTAATCGGCATGTGTCTTTGAATCGGACTTAAATTGCAGAATTGCATCATTATTTAGTACCGCACCTGTTAAATTGAGTTCGAGTGTACTGCTTTCTGGGATATTGATCAGGGGAGGATGTATTAATGTTTCTTTCTCCATAAATGCAGGAACTTTGTCGATATCAACATTTGAAACAGTATAATCCAGGCCTCTGAATGTAGTACCGTAATATTCCCAGGTATCCCATATCAATTTAACAGACATTTTTGAGGTGGTAAGAGTTCCAGTTTTGTCAGAACAAAGAACAGAACACCTACCTAAAGTCTCAATGATGGCTAAGTTTTTGACAATAACTTTTTTCTTTGCCATATTAAGAACTCCAGAAATCAGAACTATGGTGGTTAAGAGTGGAATGTTAATCGGTATAACACTCATCGCAACCAAAATGGAATCAGACAGATCAAAAAGGAAATTACTGGGTGTTAGTTCATCAGCAACCATACGGATTCGAATAGAAAAGATGATCCGAGCAAATAGAAACAAAACCATTAGAGCTGCCAGGATTTTACCAAGAGTATTTACTTTTCTACGAAGCGGAATATCCAAGGTATGCATCTCAGACATTGCTTCTGCGATTTTGCCCAGTTCAGTACTGTTTCCGGTTCTAACAACCAAGGCCTCAGCAGATCCTGTTTGCACATAAGTCCCTAGATATAGGAAATTTTTATGTTGACTAATTGGAGTCCCCACATTAACAGTCTCATTACCATCGTTTATCTTTTCAACAGCCGCTGATTCTCCAGTTAATGAAGCCTCATTTATTGTTAAATTACTTGAACGAATTATTCTTGCATCACCAGGTATCTTGTCACCAATTGCTAGTTCGATAATATCACCTGGAACTAATTTCTCCGCCAAAATTTCTTCCCGATTTCCATTTCTAATAACTTTGGCACGTGGAGGAGACATTTGAAGCAAGGCTTCTATTTTTTTCTGTGCCCGGAATTGTTGATATATTGCCAAAATAATGTTAAAAGTGATCATCACAATCCAAAACGATATTTTAGCATATACACCAGGAACAAAAATTGCTAAAACTAGCATGATACCAGTCATCAATAAATAAACCGTAATCAGTGCATCAAATAATGGAGCTAGATATAATTTCCAAAAACTTGGTTTTTTGGCAGTTAGTTTGTTTAAACCAAATTCTGGTAGTCTTCTAGCTGCTTCCTCCTTATCCAGTCCATTATGTATATCAGTTTGTAGTTTATCTTCTAGATCTGAGAGGGAACTCTCATGACCATATAAAATATACTGAACATTGATAATATTCCTTGGCATCTGACAATAATTGTGTTATTTATCCTTTAATTATGCTTTTTGCTTAAGCTTTGAATAATGAAAGAAAATTGTGATACAATTTAAATTATTGAATTCCAATTTTAATGAAAATACTTATTTTTTAAGTATTCAGCATCATAAACTCATTTAAACCAATATGAAAGTAAAGTGTTATGAAAATTACCGTCACTGGTTCCACAGGTCTCATTGGTACCCATTTAATACCCATATTGATAGACAAGGGACATGAAGTAACTGTTATAACAAGAAACAGGCGAAATGCAGATAATATGCCAAATAAGGTCAGGATTGTTGAGGGAAACCTAAATGAGATGGGTAATTGGTGCAATATAATTAAGTCAGAGGATGTGATAATTAATTTGGCAGGAGAAAATATATTTGCCAAGAGATGGACCAATAGACAAAAAACAAAGATATTAGAATC
>DAOUUM010000579.1 GCA_030668165.1 Candidatus Heimdallarchaeota archaeon | reverse complement strand
CAAGAAGATCCTTGTACCAAACTCTATCGAAATCATCCTGTAACAATTTATTCTTGCCTTTTGACTCAAAAAATTCGATTGTCTTGATCATTATTTCCTTACTTTCTTTGTCAAGGTATTCTCTATTGTGCTTATTGGGATTTAATAACATAAAAAATCAATGTGTGATCTCTATTTAAAATTTATTAGTTTGATAGCTCATTGTTGTGGATTTAATAATTTTCGGGGTATCAAAAGATGGTAATTTGGCATTAAAAATACTCAAGATTTGGAATTTGATTTTTTCAAATAGTTTATTTTATCAATGTAGGGTTCTAGCAAATGTCTGAATAATTCTGCAATCCGGTAAATTTCTTTAATTATCAGGGTAGTCTGGTTTTCATTTGCCATATCTAGAAACTTATCTAGAATTATCAGCATTTCCTCACCTCTTCTTTCTGATGTTCTTCCTATATTTCCAAGTACTCCGGGGACTAAAAATAACAGATTATCATCGAACTCAACCACATCAACCATTAAAGGAACTAGTGGGTACACCATCTCAGGGTCTTTTTTGGTCAGTTCTGTAAGTATCATAATCGTCTGTGAAGAGGTGTTGGGTAGGCTAAGACAGGATTCAAATTTGACTACATGCTCGAAAAATAATTCTGGTTTAATTCTTGATATATTATGAAGAACTGGTAGGATTATTCCTCGATGACTGATATTTGTGGCGAGTAAATCTATCAAGAAATCAGTATTATTGATAAAGACCTCCTCATCGTATTGATAAAGCTCCATGAGGGTCGGAATAAGTGCTGAGTGACCGCTTTTGATTGCCTCAAAACTCTCTTCGACATAATTGGCAAGTATTGCTGGAGATTTTGATCCCACACTGTTAATTGGTATGGCTGCAGAGAATCTGATTGATCCATTGCATAGCATCAATTTAAAGAGGGTACTAAGATAATCCGTCAGTAGATTTGTATTTGAAAGGAAGGATGGAGATATGATGGTGAATAATAACACGGCAATTGATCCATATTTGCTTTCATCACTAAGATCTCTCTCACTAAGCTTGTTCAGGGTGCTCATTATCTCATCAACGTAATTTGTTTGGATCTCTGGTAATAATCTGGTAGCATTTGAAATTGCATTTGCAACTTGTAGAGCAATTGTGTCATCAGTTATCTGAAGTAAAATGTCCAAAAGTGTGGGAATATCTAAAACAGACGGATCCGAACTTGCAGCCAGATTAACCTCAGCCGCTGCAATCTTTCTGATCTCTTTATCTGATGAGAGCAAATCATTCATTAAATATAGATGCAACAAACCATATTTAAAATGTTGGGACATCTAATCTTAGATGATCAAATAAATATGAAAAATTATTT
>DAOUUM010000296.1 GCA_030668165.1 Candidatus Heimdallarchaeota archaeon | reverse complement strand
TGAAGGAAAAAGATGTAATCTTTGCTGGGGATTTAGACAAACTTCATACACATTGGATGGATGAGACAAGAGCTAGAAAATTCCTTAAGGGTGGAACAAGAACTCCAGCAGTTAATCATGTATTAAATCATATATCTGAGTCAATCAAAGGCTCTTCCTGGATAGATATTGCAACTGGTGCCGGATTTATTCAGAGTCAGGTTGATTCCTCAGTTCACCCCTCATTTTTTGTCGGATTAGATCTCTCAGAAGCAATGCTTAGGGTACATGAGAGCCCCTATGGTGAAAGAATCATGGCTTCCCTGTTCAGATTACCATTTAGAGATAAAAGTTTTAGTCTGGTTTCAAATTTTTTCTGCTTATCAGATTATCCAGAAATTGAAGATATAATGATTGAATTTGCAAGAATTTGTGAGGTAGGAGGACAAGTTTTGCATGTTGATTATGCAGAGGATGATGGTTATTGGGTTGTAAGAAAAAGCTTTCACAACCAGATTATTGATGGTAAGAAAATAATAGGCGACATAAATTTGAGAAACCAAGATGATATTCGCTCCTCTCTTCCCAAATCCTTGAAAGAAAATCACAGTGAAATAATTAATTATTCTATTGATGCCTCTAAACTAAAACCTGTGGTTGAGACAGAAACAATCACTAGACGAATTATCTTCACAGTAGCAAAAAAAATTCGAGCTAATAATTAACAATCTCACGTATCAATTTAACTAATTCGATGTGATCTGCTGATACAATATAGCTGATGGCCTCATATCCGAGGGAACCATAATCTATTATCACCAGTGGTAATTTACTTATGGCAACAATATCATCAATCTTTTTCTTATAATCTAGATCAAATCCATCAATTACCTCGTAAGTCTTATTGAGATTGGCTAATCTTTTGATGAGCCAATCAGAAGTCTTGATACTTGCCAGTGCAAAAATCCCTGAGAATTTCTTATTCAGGAGCAAGAGCAAATCAGACAGGCTAGATGATCCACCAAAAATAGGTCCATCAGCCATTAGATTAGATTTTTTGCGTTTTATTATGCGTGATGGGAACCCTGCAATATCCATAGTATTATTCATATTTGGTCCCCCTAGGACTATCTGCATTCCAATTTCAGGTATTATCCTCTCAATATGTTTCATACTTGTAATCTCCTTGTATACCACTCTGAGATTGGAGAGGATCAGAGTTTTATCAACTTGAAGTGAAATTACATCATGTCCACTCAAACATCGTGTACAATCCTCTTCTAGGATTGGGATTGATTGCTTATGATACAGGCAGACAGGTCCCCCCGTTCTGAGCATCTTGCACTGATAACAGGCCATCGAGATGGATTCCGGTATTCCTTCTTCTCCTTTTGATATTAGCAACTCTGCAATTTCAATACCTATAGTTTGGGCGCTGTGAATTATTTCACTAGGCACATCATCATATGTTTTTTCCTTACGCAGATAACCACTGATTATTGGCTGTGACACCTGTAACAACTCTGCAATCTGGATCTGGGAATATCCTTTGCCTTTGAGTATTTTTGTTATGGTGATTCTCATTTCAGCGATATAAGGTTCAGTTATTATCTCACATGGGAATTTCATACACATCACACCCTATAGGGGGTCTATATTGCGCATAAATATCCTTAATTAATATGTATTCCGTTTAGATTATGATGAAAAAAATATTCGCCATTGGAATTGTGATAATATTTGTTGTATCGGTTATAGGTGCAGGTATTTACATTTTCAATCAACCAAATCCGGACTTGGTCATTTACACATATAATTCACTTCTCGCAGATCCAGGTTATGAATTTGACAGGGCATTTGAGGCATATGCTGGACTTCCAAATGGGAGCGTCAAGGTAGTGTATCTGGATGATTCTGCCAGTGTTCTAAACCGAGCAGTGCTTGAGAAGGATAGTCCTGTGGCGGATGTTCTTATCGGAATTGATAATGTACTGGTGGGTAAGGCTAGATCCGCAGAGATTCTTACCGCATACGAACCCACTGGTTCATCTAATCTCATAGATGGTTTGGCTGATAATCTGGCCTCTGATTACTTACTCACTCCATATGATTATGGTGTGATATCTCTGTATTATCTTGAAGATAGAATTCAGGGTGATATTGATCAGGACACATTTGAATTGATGGATTTATTGGATCCTTCTTTGGCCGAGCAGACAATCATGATCGATCCACGATTATCCTCTCCTGGCTTGGGATTTTTACTTCACACAATTGGTATCTTTGGTGATGAAGCTTCAGGAATTGATGGGGTAATCGACGGTGACTGGGAAACATATTGGAATGAATTATCAGATAACTATAGGTTATCTGCCTCCTGGGGTGATGCATTTAATCTACTGTACACCGAAGAAGAGGGTCGACCAATGATGGTTTCCTACACAACATCTCCTGCTTACGGAGCATGCTTGTACGATGATCCAGGATCCAAATCTATTCTCAGTAATGAGTTGAACACCAAATGGGGTTGGCAACAAATCGAGGGTATCGGCCTAGCAAAGAATGCCCCCCATGAGCAACTAGCCAAGGAATTCATAGACTGGTTCATCACACCTGAGGTCCAGTCACAGATTTACCTTAATCAATGGGTTTACCCTGCCATAAAAGGAATTGATATTCCTGAATGCTACTCAATAGTTACTCCATTTGAGGATATTACTCCACTAAATTCAAGGATTCTACCAGACACAATCTCAGCAAATCTGGATACTTGGTTAACCAAATGGGAAATTTCAGTAGCCACTGGTTGAAGTATAAATATTTCTGGAGATCCCATAATGAACAATCGACGATTGAAATTCTTATCATTCTCTGTACCTGTACTCATGTTTCTGGTTCTGTTTTTTTACTGGCCTATCTATGGTATAATTAATCTGGCCCTTACGAGTGACATGACCAGTTGGGTTGAAATCCTGTCCAGTCCACTTTTTCATAAATTTCTTGGATTTACAATTACTCAGGCCATATTAACCGTATTGGGTTCAATAATTATTGGCGTGCCAACTGGTTATTTGCTATCACGGGGAAATCCATACTTTGGGGGCTTAATCAGATCCGCAATCACAGTGCCATTTCTTTTTCCCCCTCTTGCACTATTACTAGGTTTTATTACGCTATTTGGGAGCTATGGGATATTCAATGAATTATTTCAGGGTATTATTGAATTCGATCCCTATACTTTCTGGGGAATTGTAATTCTACATGTATCATACAATATATCTGTTATTGCACGTATATCTGAATCAGCATTCAACAATGAGAATTCAGAATTACATAATATTGCCATTAGTCTGGGTGCTTCCAGATGGTTAAGATTTAAATCAATAACATATCCACATATCAAGAGCTCCATCGAGTCTGGTATGATGTTAGTTTTTCTCTACGCTTTCAATTCATTTGCAATAGTCCTTGTACTTGGTGAGGTGAGATTACAAACAATTGAGGTGATGATCTATGCTCAATCAATTCTTAGACTAAATTATAGTACGAGTTCAATTCTTGTTGTAATTCAAGTGATAATCAATATATTTGTAATTTGGTTATACTCTCGACGAACCTCAAACTTGGTACCAGATGATGAAATCATTAATTTTAGTCAAACTGCAAATCGTAAATTATCCACCACGGCTCTTCTAATAGTAATTTTGTTAACTTGGATTCCTGTTTTCATTTTACTTAGTAGAACCATAACAGGGATAATAGAGGCTCCCCAAATATTCAAAGATCAACTATTTTCGGGAAGTTTTGATCGTTTACTTGGTACATCCTCCATCCGAGTTATTCTAAACACATTATTCATTGGATTAATAGTATCTGCTATCTCAATAGTCCTGTCATCATTGATGATTGCAAGCACTCAATTTCTCAAAAACAAAAAACGAGGAGAGAAAATGTTTCTGCCCTTGATTCTGCTGCCTATGGGTACCTCAGCAATTAGTCTCAGTTTCGGGATTCTCATGACACATGGTCAATTGCAGATTTTTAGCAGTATTGTATGGATATACATCATTACTGCCCATGTACTGGCAGCACTCCCATTTGCATCCAGAACAATGTTTTCCAGTTGGAATCGCATCCCAGAGGATTTATTAGCAGTCTCACAGACATTGGGGGCTGATTTTAAAATGACTTTGGAGCATGTGATCCTCCCATTTATGAAATCTGCAATTTTGATTTCAATCGTGTTCTCATTTGCGATATCTATTGGTGAATTTGGAGCCACATTTTATCTTGCAAGGGGTGAGTGGATTACCTTATCACTTGCAATTCATAGAATGTTTGGTGCAAGAAATATAATTCTACCATATTTATATGCTAGTATCCTAATTATTTCCTCGTTGATCCTTTTTGCTGTTATCGAGAAGTTTGGCTCTCTGGAGATGAAATTATGAAAATTGAATT
>DAOUUM010000064.1 GCA_030668165.1 Candidatus Heimdallarchaeota archaeon | reverse complement strand
TTTTGGGGGGAAACAATGCTCTTATTTACTATACAAAGTTAATTTTTTTTATGGAAAGTTCAAATATTGAAATTTCAACTAATGACAACAAGGATAAGTCTTTACTCAAGTTTATAATTTATTCCTATCTAATATTTTGGGTATTACTTGGACTAACTGGATTAACTATGCTTCTTGAATTACCGGAATTTGTGATAACAATTATGTCAAATATCGCTGCATGGGCTTCAACTTTTGCATTGATAATAATTTTCAAGAAAATTTCACCAGATATTTCATTTTGGAATTATATTAAAAATACTTTTACCCGCAAAATAGATAAGAAGGATTTTCTTATATCATTTGGATTACAGGTGATGATAATATGCCTCGCGGTCCTTTTTTATATTATATTTAATGAACAAGGACTTCAAACATTAGCTTTTGCTGCACCAAGTCTAATATTTTTAAATATTCTAATTAATATTACCAGTGGGCCTTTAGGAGAAGAACTTGGCTGGAGAGAATATGCATTGAATAAATTTCAGCAAAAATATTCACCTCTGAAATCAGCTGTTATAATCGGATTGATCTGGGGATTTTGGCATTTTCCACTTTGGCTATTATCTGGATATATAGGTGTTGATTTGCTAGTATATGTTATTGGTTTTGTTACTGGGATTACTGCAACCTCAGTTATTATTACATTTTTCTATAATAAGAGTAAAAATCTCACAATTGCTATTTGGATCCACTTCTGGTTTAACTTTTTGTTAGTAGGTATCATTGTTGTTCCATCAGAGGCGTTCATGAATCTGTTCCTTTTTGTAGTGTTATTCTATTTAATAGCTGCGATTATCTTAGTTATTGTTAATCGGGAAGAAATGACGAAAGTAAATGCTATAACTGCATAATATATTTCAACAAAATTTAACACAGAATACTCAAACGATATTATTGATAATTATTGATTACAAACATATTTGAGATCTAATGAAATTGCAACGTAGACTACTCAATTGTACTTAATAATATTTTTTTATTTTTTTACTCCAATATTTTAACACATTTTTGGAGTAATTGAATTCCCTTTCCTTACAGAGTTCAAGATACTCCTCTCTTACCTGTTTTTTTGAGGGTACGTAAATTCCTTTTAACCGACCAATTATTCCAGGATCTTTTATAGCAGCCCTACCAATCATCACACCCTTGCATCCGTAAGATTTCATTATTTCAACATCCTCCTTGGTCTTGATATCGCCATTGGCTATTATATCCCTGCCAGTATCCACGCATTCTGAGAATACATCCCAATCTGCAAGTCTATCGTAACCCTCGGATCTGTATCTTGCATGCACTGTGAAGAAATCAGCATCGACCTTCTCAATGAGCTTCAGATATATCTTATCAACTTTCTCCTGCTTATTCATCCCCAATCTCAATTTCACACTGACACTGTATCCATGGTCTTTGATTATATCCACAATTCTCTTGGTTTTTGTGGGTCGCTTTACCATGGCTACACCAACACCAGAACGAACATAGTGCTGTGATGGGCATCCAAGATTCAGATCAAATCCCTTGAATCCATGTGAGGGTTCAAAATTGTTGAGAAACACCTCAAGTAATCTCTCGTCTTTGCCCATTAACTGAATCATGCTTGGTGTCTCATCATAGAGTACTATTCTTTTCAATGCTGACTTGTTTCTCTTGGCCAGGGTCTCGAAGCGGATCAATTCTGTGAAAGTCAGATCTGCACCATAACGATGTGAAATTGTTCTGAAACATGAGTCAACAATTTTCTCCATGGGAGCGAGCATGTATCTCAATTTATATCAAATTAACAATAATTGATTTGTTTTTAATACTTGGGCTATCAAATGACATAATTTAGTCATTTTATGATTAATAGCTTTTCACAGGACAAGGAATATAATTGGGTCATCTGATTAGTTCAATGCTTATTCTCAATTTTAAAATCCTCTATTTTGACACGAGGTTCAGATATACCATTCTTTCCAAGAACTTGATCTATAGCAGTCAGAATAGCTGCAGTTCTTGTGGCGAAGACACCCTTTCGGACTAGATCATTCAAGTCATCTATCATTTCCTCATCTATTTGAAATGCTACCAGATGAGATCGATCTGGGAAGATTTCATCCTCGTTAATCATTAATTAAATTACTATTTTTTTGATACATTAATATATGTCATACACGATTTAATTTTGCTGAAGAAATTATTATATTGCGATTATTCCTAATTTCCGTGTAATATTATGATGATTATTGAAATTATATCATATTTTCAATGATGATTTTGTTTATTCTTCTACTATCTCTTTGGTTTCCTGTTTCAACCAGGTAAAATTCTTGGTATTCAGTCTTATCAAATAGAGAGATACAATGGTCAATCCAATGAGGGCAAATACTCCATAATTACCCGGTGCAAATGAACCCTCAATCATAATACCCACTGGATTGTACATACCCATTATACCGGATAGCCAGTATAGATCTGGATTACCCAAGCTGAATGCTATGATTAAGAGTAGTGCAATAATATATATGAGATATTTTGCATATTGTAATCCTTTCTTTTTGAAGAAGAGTGTAATTACAACACCCATAACTGTCAAGAACATGTATAGTGGGATCATAGATATGATTGCAATTACCACCCATCCTGTGGCCAGTGGATTATTGAACAAGAATACTTCCTCAGCAACACCATTTGCAGGACCAACCCTGGATTCGTGAATCAAAACGCTTAGTACATACCAGATAACTAACCATGCAACAGCCCATATCATTTCCAAAAAGACACCTAATAGACGCTGAAATACGACGGTTCGTTTCATCACTGGCAAACTACCAACAAGATCACCAGTGCCATCTTCGCTATCACGCACAGGAACAGACCTGATCCATCTCACCACCATGGGTAGAAATAGCATCCAGTGTACTCCAATAGCCTGGGTTACAATCCACCATACCCAGGGAGGGTACAAACTCATATCATATCCATATGTAAATATGGCCATGATACCTCCATCCCCGAGAGCAGTTGTGGCATCTACCGAAGCAGTATCTCCCAGATACATGAAAAGTTGCATTGGATAGAACATGATAATTGCTATGTATAGTATCATTAAAGCTCGCTTATCTGAGTATACCATATCAGCAGTGTGGGGAAATCTCTTCTCCAGGGGTCTAATCCAGAAAGTATGGAATGATTTCTTAACAGACTTTTTAGCTTTGACATGAGATTGATCATCAGATTCATCAACCCCTTTCTGTTTCTTTTTCCTGCTGAAAATGCCACGCTCATCAATCAGATCCTTCTTATTGTAGGTGAAGAAACTAAGAAAACCAAAAATTATAAGGGCAGCTGTGATGATCCAGATATATTTCATCTCAATATCATTACCAAGCATCACTGCACCGGGGGCAAACCATGACACCAGATTAATATCCAGGATCAAGTTGTATAGGGTGTAGATGACTGTTTCACCATTTTTGGAGTACTCCCATAACTCGGTTGTGATCAGATTCTTGCTCTGATAATTGATAAGAGTCTGAAAAATGAACATAAATAGAATAAATAAAATACCCACCTGGGCACCTCTACCAGATGATCCTGTAAGATTACCCACAAGTATTCCAAACATGATACTCATCAATAAATATAACATAGCCCACCAGGATAGACTCAGCACTATTTCAATTCCGATTGAATTTCCATTAATGGGAATTAATAAAGGAACAGCCCAGGATAGCAACAATATCAATCCAAAGATCATTCCTGCTATGATTTTATTAAATAACATTTTGGATCTTGTTAGGGGTAATGTATTGATTAACTCTCCTGTATTATCAGAGATTGATTTCATTGCAATTCTCACACCAAAAAGTATACCGAAAATTGCAAATACAATACCCAAAAATGGGGACATCATTGATTGCCAAAACGAATAACCTGTCGCCCCTTCACCAAAATTTCCTAGAAATGCTTCGAAAATTGGCTCATCAACTAGATTCAACATTTCCTGCATACCCTCTTCACCGGGATAAATTCCTATTATAGCCAAGCCAAAGCCAAAAAGGGCGATGAACCAGCCCAAGAACCAGGATTTATGCTCCTTCAATTCTGTTTTAATTACTGCACTACTTACAAAAATACCCTTGACCTCCTATTTGTAAAAAGCCATGAAGTATTCTTCAAGGTCAGCTGGAGGAATTGCGAAATCTAACACAACCTCACTATTGGCAATATTCTTCATGAATTCTTTGGGATCCTCAAATAGGACACAAACCTCATCTTCCTTTTGTGACTTGAATGAAGCATTTATGGACTTTGCCAGATTCTCACCATCAACTCCATCTTTAACCTTCAAATTGGCTTTTCTGGGAAGCGATGCCAACAATTCCTTCACATTACCAGATGAGACTAACTCACCGTCTCTGATAATTGTAACCACCTCACATGTGGCTTGTACTTCGGATAAGATATGACTTGAGATAAATACTGTTTTCTCACCCGATGCGACATATTCTCTAAGTATCTCATCGAAAATGCCCATCATCAAAGGATCGAGACCTGTTGTTGGTTCGTCAGCAATCAAAATATCTGGACGATGCATGAGTGCCTGAACGATGGCTACTTTTTGCCTGTTACCCTTTGATAATTCACCAGTTTTTCTGGTCTCATCCAGTTTCAATCTTCTAACCAGTTCCTCTCGGAAGGGAGCCTCACCACGGAGACGCTCAACATAATCAAGATATTCTTTAACAGAGTAGTACTTGTATAGCTCAAAATCAGATGGTAGATAACCAATGTGTTTCTTGGAATCAAGACTACCTGCCCTGATACCCATGATCTGTGCATCTCCTGAGGTTTTGTTCAGCAGACCTACCAGTACACGAAGGGTGGTTGTTTTACCGGCTCCATTTGGTCCCAGAAAACCATGTATCGTTCCCTTTTTCACTTTCAGGCTGATATTCTCGATTCCTTTGTGTGGACCGTAGTATTTGGTGAGATTAGTTATCTCAATTGCGGAGATATCTCCATTTTTGGCGTTGTTATCGTCCATATCGAGAGAACAAAAGTTTTCTTTATAATTCTATCGTAATTTATCATCAATTTAATTGAATTTTGTACGTATAAGCTGTAATTATTACAAATTTGGCAAAATCATAATACTTTAATAGGAATTTAATTTTGATTGATCTCGTAGTCCCTATTTTCATTATAAAAGGCGGATAGTAATTAATTTCACTCATTACTCGATTTAAAAGTTAATCAAGAAATTGAACTTGTTTGGAGTATCCTTATATATCTGTTCTTGTGTTCGAAATTCATGGTTCATAAGAAACAAAGTAATTATTTTATAGCAATTCTATGCTTTATGCTTTTATTGATGTCCTCTCATAATACAGGATATCAAATGGTAGAGAATATAGATACCGAACAAGGCACTGTTAATCAGGGGTTGGTTCTCGATGTGGAAACCCATGTGATAGAAGAGATAGGTCATCTACCAGAGGAGGGTCGTGCTCAGAAAGTGCAGATTGTGGGTAATTATGCCTATGTGGCGGATGAAAATGCAGGTCTAGAAATATATGATATAACTGATAAGACTGATCCAGTAATGATCAGTTCCTACTTTGATGGTGGAATTGCTTGGGATGTTTTCATTAAGGGCGATTACGCATATGTGGCTGATGATGACAATGGTCTAGAAATAATTGATATTAGTGATCCGGCAAATCCAATCGAGGTGGGTTCATATTTTGAGTACTACGATTATCGGGATGTGGTTGTTGAGGGAAATTATGCCTATACTGCTGGAGGTGGATTTAACATCATTGATGTATCTGATCCCACCAAGCCCTCACTGATATCTCATCTCAATTACGATGGTGGATCAGCTTATGGAATTTATGTTGAAGGGTCTTATGCTTACATGGCTGATGCCTCGGATGGACTAGAGATTATCGACATCAGTGACCCTTATAATCCAGTAGAAGTGGGTCAAATAGATGATGGAGCAAATGCATTTTCAGTTGTGGTAAGAGATAATTATGCATACGTGGCTGACGAGGGAGACGGATTAGAGATAATCGATGTAAGTGATCCCACTAAACCAGTTGAGGTGGGTCAGTATGATTATGCTGGACAAGGAAATGCTGGTGATCTGGTATTAAATGATACTTACGCTTATGTGGCATGGGGTTATGCTGGTCTTATTATTGTGGATATCACCGATCCAACTACACCCTTGGAAGATTCAGTGCTAGGAGATGTTGGCTGGGCAGTTGGGATTGATTTAGAGGGGTCTTTTGCCTATATAGCGGATGATTATGATGGATTGGAAGTAATAAATGTAACCGATCCAAAAGCACCTGTAAAAGTTGGACATCACATAGATGGTGGTAATGCAGAAAATATTGTTATAGAAGGAGATTTTGCCTATATCGCGGATGGAACGAATGGTCTTGAGATTGTAGATATTTCAGATCCAGCAACTCCTGTAGTGACAAGCCAACATTTGGGTGGTGGTGATGCCAGAAGTGTATTTATCAATGAAAGCCTTGCTTTTGTAGCGGATTATAATGCAGGATTAGAAATTATCAATATAGCAGATCCTTTGAATCCTGTTTCAGAGGGATTATTCAACGATGGAGGTGATTCTTATGATATCTTTGTAAAAGGTAACTATGCCTATCTAGCAGATGGTTATGAAGGTCTAGAAATAATTGATGCCTCAGATCCCACTAATCCGGTTGAGGTCGGATTTTACGATGCAAATACTGGAACCGTACATGAGGTGTATGTTGCAGGTAATTATGCATATATCCTTTATGTGACTGAAGGTATGGATGTCATTGATGTATCTGATCCCACATCACCAGCATTGGCAGGGCATTACGATATTGGATATTATAGTTATATTGATATTGTTTTGAATGGATCCTACGCATATCTGGCATATAGTACCTTAGGATCAGGAGGAGGAGTGCAGATTCTCGATGTCACAGATCCAACTACCCCAACATACAAAAGCGAATTTGATATAGGTGAACGAGCTTATGATGTTAGTATTCAGGGTCCTCTTGCCTTTATTGCATACAATAATTTTGGCATGGCAATTGCTGATTTCTCAGATCCCACCAATCCAGTTGAGATAGCCAGGTATGATATGGGTTATGACGAGGATGTGCAGAAGTTATCTGTCAGGGATAATCTAATCTACATGGCAAATGGTGATGATGGCCTCCATATCTTGAATTATATTATCAAAAATGATCCATCCATACCCTTGAACCTACAATTACTGGATAATTCAAATCGTTCAGTAACCCTGACATGGGACGCTCCACTGGATGATGGTAATGATGATATCACCCACTATGAGGTTTATAGAGGTACAGGAACTGTTATGACATTATTGAGTACTGCGAGCGGATATTCGTATATGGATACCACTTTGACCATGGGTGATGTGTATTACTATGCGGTTGCATCGGTTAATAGTATAGGAGCAAGCGACATGACAATTGTACAATCAATCACTGCACATTCTACACCTGGGGCTCCCCAATATTTTGAACTGGATGCTAATTACACTGCTTCGGTGATTCTACAGTGGGATATACCAGCGGATCTCGGTGGATTGGATCTCGGTAATTTCACCGTATTTAAAGGGTTAGAGTCTGATAAATTGATACAATTAGATAGTGTTACCAATGGAACCTACATCTATTTTGACACCGCAATTGAACAGGGTGAAACCTATTATTACGCGGTAAGAGCATCAAATTCACTGGGAGAGGGTGATTTAAGTGCTCGCCTGAGCGTGACAATTCCTGTCGAAACAGTTGAAACGACTCCTACGGATACAACTCCTACGGATACAATTCCCACCGATACCACAGATGATACAACAACTAGTGAGACTACGAGCACGACTCCTTCAGACACAGATTCAACATCAGATACTGGATCAGAGGAGGCACCTGCAATATTTGCACCTATTAGTTTCCTTTCTGTGTTGGTATCATTTTGTATCACTATAGTAATTAAAAGAAGAAAGAATAATTAATTTATACGCATTTATCAATCTAATAATCTAGATGAGAATATCTACGCAACGAATTTTCGATTCAGAATAATATAGATTTTTTAAAGAAGAGCCAAATTGATATTTCACTAATCGGACTTGATGATCCCAAAACATCCAAATCACCATCATTGTCAAAATCTGCTGCATAACAACTTGTACCTCTAAAATTTTCTTGGATAATATGCTCAGAGAATTCCTGCTTGCCATCGTTCTCAAACCAGCTAATTTGACCGTTATATTCTGTAGATAGAATATCCATATCTCCATCATCATCGATGTCCATTGCAAAAATATTGGTTGGAGAATTAAAAGAAGCTATACTATGCCTAATGAATTCATCCCCATCTGTTTCAAACCAATCAATTGAATTTGAGCTATATGAGGCACCCAGTGTATCCAGGTCCCCATCTCCATCTATATCAGCAGTAAATGCACCATGAGCAGAGGAATAGTCTGAGACAATAATTCTCTCGATGAATCCTCGACTTCCATTATTCTCCCATAGGGATATTTTATTGATGAACCATCCTGTTGTTATTAAATCCTGATCGCCATCTAAATCAAAATCATCAATATAAGAGAATTTGGCACCACTAAAATTAGAGGTGAGCCTGTGTCTGATGAAAATGGGAGTGTTTTGTCCAGTGTTCTCCCACCAGTCAACATTACCCCCCAAGACCGATGTAGATACAAGATCAATATCTCCATCTAAATCCAGATCAGCTGCATTAATTGATCCTGCACCATCATATTCAGTGGCAATTGGATGCTTAATGAAGCTCATAGCGTCATTCTCCCACCAGGCAAGCTCATCAGCCTCATAGGCAGTGGCAATAATATCCAGATCACCGTCTAGATCCATGTCAGTCGCTCTTATCCATGATGCACCAATTACATCATCAGCGATTATATGTTTTGTAAATGTAAGATTATCTGATTCAACTGAATTCTCCCACCAAGCGAGTTGGTTATCTCTGATTGATACCCCCAGTATATCCATATCACCATCAATATCAAAATCCACAGGATAGGCTTCAATGGCACCATCAAATTCATTGGTGACAAGAATTTTTTCAAACTCTACTGATAGCGTTGAAAAGTGAATTGTGATCATAACTAAAAACAATATAATGAATATGGCAGATACCCGCTTTTTCCACAAGGAATTCATTAAATACAGCAGAATAGCAATTATAAATATATTGTGTTTATCCTAAATCCTCATTGAAAGATAAGCATTGTACATATTATTTACTACCTTCTTATAGGCTGTCTGATAATGGTCTTCAACTTCTCTGGTGCTGTTTTTCGAGGATCACCAAGATAGATCTCATGATGCTTTCCATCCAAGCTATATTCCTCGTTTTCTGCATGATCATGCATCAGTTTGATTGTTGGTCCCTCATCTGAGTAAGAACCCACATACATTATCTGTACCACAGTCCCCTCATTATATTTTTTGAAATACAGTTTTGGAAGAGCTATAGGATCCTTACTTTCCTTGGTTATCTGGATTGATTGTTTAATTTGTTCTTCAGTTACAAAATCAGGAATTCTTATCATCATGGTCCATAGCCACTCATTCTTATTGGCCATCGACCAGTCATTCATATCATCCATATACCACAGACCCTCAAGTGGAGGGACCACATAATCATCAGCTGGATTATTTTTCTTTACAATTTTCATTTTTAACGCATAGGATACCGCATAGAGACATTCCACTGCATCCTGGTACTCCTTTGAGGTATTGGGATCACCTTTTCCATCAATCATGAAAAAATTCATCTCAGGTATATCTATGATACCTGGTTTCTTCTTGGGTCTGTAATATTGCGGGAATTGTTTCTTGTAATCTAGTTTGCTCAATGTTTACTCACCGGCACCTGTATCTCAATTAATTGGGATCTGGGTTGACATACTGATAACTAATTGACTCATTTAATTAATATAAGTTACAAGAACTGAACTCGGGTTAAGGTTTTGATCCTAAAATAAATAGTTGAGATTTTAATACAGCTAATGGGTGAAAATGGGAAGGAACCAAATATTTATAATAATAATCGATATATGAAATATAGTAATTGAAGGAGGTATGAATAACATATGAATAAGAAAACAGAGAAAATTGTATTTACTGAATCATTT
>DAOUUM010000299.1 GCA_030668165.1 Candidatus Heimdallarchaeota archaeon | reverse complement strand
TCAACTTAACTCAACACTTAGTTAATTATGATATTATGATTCATGTTCTTTTAATCTCCTCGTTATATGTCTCAGCGGCCAATCGATAATTATCTGATAGTGAGATCCCTCTAGATACAATCATTAAAATACATTATAAGTTCTTACAAAATTAATGGATATTAAAAATTTATTTTCTGGTAGAATGCCGTCTTTCAAAATTTACAACAAATATGGGTCTATTCTAATGTTTTTCGGGATTATTTTGTATCTGTATATCATTTTGAATATTTATGATAACATAAATGTCCATACTCTTTATTATCACCGTATTATTAGAGAAAGATTGGCATACCTTGTATATTATGCAATCATTGGTATGTTATTTCTTTTCATCCTAATTGTTTCAGGTAAATTCCACTTACATTTTACAGTGTTTTTCAAGAGTTCCCTGTTATCTTTCCTCTTGTTCCTATTGGCTTTCGCAGGGGATCATACAGTTCTTACAGAACATTTTCCATTCCTAGGTATATTTTTCGTAGGAAAACAAATTTCAGGATTATACAAACCTTATGATGTTATGGCATTAGTGCTAATCATTATTTTCATCCAAATACTATACAAATTAGATATTAATTCTTATGGTTATTTGTACTTGAAGTATTATGTGCTTATTCTGCTAGTTTCGTTCGCATTATCGCCCGTTATAATAGGTATTATATACTTGATTGGGATGGTGATTCCAATTTTATTTCTAGATTTTGGAGATGCAACAATAATACCTCAAGTGATATTTTCAATACTTTTTGTATCGTCTACAAGTATACGGCTAATATCGAAATATTGGATAAAGTCAGAGGATGAAGCATTTATGCAGAATACGCATAGGGCTAGTCAGTCAAAAACGGATAATGGAGAGGAAAATAATGCCTTCAGGTTTTCGATGAAATATGTGAGAGAACTTTTTGGTATCGAAATACTAGTTCTACTTTTCACACTGATTCCTGCATTATGGATGGCCAGCGTATTTGTTATAGATTTTTACGATGGTGCTTATCCGCAAGAGATAACATCTGCTTTACTCTGGTTTACCTTCCTTCTTGGCATTCCCTACAGTATTTATCAATCCCTACCAATATATCGATTGAACTAATACTGATCTAGCTTGTCTTAGAGAGATCCAATATTGCACAATAACTGCAAATGGTATTTTTTGCAATTATACACATCTCACTATTTCTTTCTCCTTGGTATGAGTGAAGTCAGTGTAGATTTCATACAGAATTGGCTTAGTGGAAATGGGGGCGATCTTGGGTCTATCTTCTATGCAATAAATACCATTAGGGAAGATACAATCATACCCCTCCCAATGGGAAACACACAGGAAGTTGCAGTAATCGATGTACTCGGCCATGAGGGCAAATCACCTGTGTCTTGAGTAATTTCAAAAATTTGAATTCCATAATTTTAGCCGTGTAGACTTGATCCTCAATGTATTGCCTGCAGAGTATCCTATAAGTCTTGATAAGATCAAGTGTCCCCCATGCCTGCCATTCTTGATAATCTGACAACAAATCTGACCTTCTTGGAGATATCAGATACAGATTCATATTTATTATCGATTGATAGTTGTTCTTTACTATCATTGCCAATAATAGTATTAATTTCGTTATAAACGATCAATATTGTTTGCGAACAAGATATTGCTTTGAAAAAATCTCAAATAATTAAGATATGTATAGTAGATAGAAAATCAGCAAATATGATAAATGAAATAATACGAAAGATATGATATTGGTATGCTTATTGCCGTAGTTGGTCTGATCGATACCATGATATTAATGGGTGATACATTTATGGGATACCATACATGTGGTCCGAATCTGAATTCTTAGGATTTAATGTCGATTGTGGATCAATATCGGGATCAGAATATTCCAAATTTACGGGAATTCAATTTATAATGAGTAATTCTAACGAGCCATCTTTTCCCTATTTTTCTCAGTGCTACAGATCTTATCAAATAAAAAAATATCATTTGTTCAACCTGATCTCCTCTCCATTACAAAATCAGGTTATATTGGGAAATATCAGGAGGTATTAGATGAAATCGAAATAAAAAATATGAGTGGTGAATTAATTATTGTATTTGCAAAGATAGATGTCTATGGAAATAGAAATTTGAGTAAAGTTATTCAGAAATCAGAAGATAGATTATATATTTTGGATAATGATAAGGTAAATGTCTTACTCGAAAAAATGGATGACAATCATTGGTTGACAATTGGAAAAGCAAAATATAAGAAAATTATCTGAATCAAGTATTCTTTATTTCTTGAAAATATTTCTCAGCAGCTTCTCTGTAATCATCTGATAGTGAGATCCCTCTCGATACATTGAACAATACCTTGTCCCCATATATCTCTTTTAAGAACCAAACATTACCACCCTGCTTACCAAGTCCGGGAGCAAGTACCAGTGTATCAGGAATTATATGATGTATCTCAGTCAATAATTTTTCATCCACATGATTAGTTGTTCCAAGTACTATTCCATCTGCAAAGTTTGAAGATTGTTCGGCCCACATTTTATAGATGCCACTGGTCTTCATCCATACTGCCTCGGTATTACTCATCATGACAAGTGCAATCAACCCAAGATCAATCTGACTGGCAATATTGTAACTATCCTCAAGATTACCGGGAAAGGGAGAGATAGTTATGAAATCAAATCCCTCGAGTTTACTATGTCTAAGTGCAGCCTCATTGGTGGATCCAATATCTGATAGTTTATGATCAATGATTGCAAAACAATTGTGTCGATGAATCCGATCTGTGATCTCCTTTAAATTCTCAAATGAATTTCCCAGCCAGTACTGCCTGTTGGGTTTGTAAGCTGCAGCAAGGTCATGAGTTGAATCAATAATTTCAAGTGCAGTACTAAGATTATCTTCCGGTGTACCCACCAGATCAAGCCCAATACACAACTGTGATCCTTTGACTTCCACTATTTTGAATGCCTGAATCTTGTTCATCTATTTCTCAAATTATTAACAAATATTAAAATCTAGTTTGGCTGGGATAGATACTAGTAATAATTTCTTAAAAGCGCTGGAATTATTAATAAATTGAATAGAGATCGTTGTGATGATGATTGGTGAAGCTAATCGATAGATAATGATGGGTAATCGCTGGTATAAGTTGTAATGATTATGAAAAATATAACAATTATTTGATTATAGAGTCTGAAATCTTTGTCTATGGAATATAGTTTTTTGTGATGATGAGTGATGACATTAGTGGTGAGATGATCATCGTTATGAAATTGTTCATCATCACTAAATCAATTATTGTATTTTTAACCTTTAATATTCCCGTATTTGACATATTTCTTAACGATGGTGTAGTGATGATCGTCTGATGAACTCATCGTAGCTATCATCGATGATTTAACAATAATTAGATTGTTTGATATCTTTATCCAGAAAACCCCAACTACCGGATATTACTGAATACAGCTTAAAAAATGATACTGAACTTGGTAATGCAACAATTTTCCCACATAATTTTCATATCTGAGAAAATATACCACAATCCTACAAAATAATTAAGAGATCCAATTACATCTTGGAACTAACAAAGTCATGAGTTCTAGTCATTCTCATCTAACTGCTAATGGAGGAATAGCTGATAAGCTATCAGAATTTGAGATCGTTTTACCTGCAGGTATAGATCTCCATGTACATTTTCGCGAACCTGGAATGGAGCACAAGGAAACCATGGCATCTGGAATTATTGCTGCCAGAGAGACAGGTATTGCCACAGTGCTTGACATGCCAAATACCATTCCTCCCACAGATACATTGGAGAACCTGTTGGCAAAACAAAAAATTGCTGAGCAATATCCGGGAATCATAATATCTGCGGGTGTAACCAATAATTCAGTGAAATCCAAAGAACTGAAAAAAATGGTCAGGCACACTAAGATGCTGAAATGTTTTCTTGCCAATTCTACAGGTAATCTTGGTATCGATGATAAGCATCTGAAAAAGGGTATCAAACAATTAGCCAAATTCAACTGTATCATTTTCTTTCATGCAGAGGATCCATCATATATCAGTGAAAGAACTGAGGATAGTATTGAACTTGAGGTCAGACCCATTATTGCTGAGGTCGAATCTATAAAGCGAGTGATCGAACTATCACACAAATTTCCCAAACAAAAAATGCATGTCACCCATGTATCCACCATTGATGGGGCAAATTTACTATTAAAAGAGAAATCTGAAAATCTGACATGGGATGTACTGCACAAGTATCTATCATTTACCACTGATCTTGTTGAGGAGAAGGGAAATTTTGCCAAGATGAATCCACCACTTAGAACTGTGAGAGATAGGGATGG
>DAOUUM010000530.1 GCA_030668165.1 Candidatus Heimdallarchaeota archaeon | reverse complement strand
TATAGTAATTAGCATTGAGAATAAATTGATTGAACCCTCGTATGTGCTGGCAAATGATACTCGTTTGGTGCAAGTACTTCTAAATCTACTAATCAATTCTCGTGATGCAATTGAAAGTGATATCGGAAAGATTTGGGTAACTACTAGGAAGGCACCATTTTCTTTGGATAAACTAGAAATCGAGAAATTGATTGTTCAATACCCCTCAGTTAAGGTTAATTACAAAGAATGTCTTGAGATTGTTATCCGGGATAATGGGATTGGCATGAAGGAAGAACAGTTAGAAAAAGCCTTTGATCCCTTCTATTCCTCAAAATCATTGAAAGGAACCGGATTGGGATTGTCTATTGCTCATCAATTTATTAAATCATTCAAAGGTGAAATATTATTGGAGAGCACATATCTTGTTGGTACGATTGTGACCATTAGACTACCAATGATATCATCCTATACTGAAGATAATAAAGTAGAAGATGAGATCACTGATGAAATCAATGAATTACCAAATTTATCGGGAATGAATATTTTACTTGTCGATGATGAAAAAGGCATTCGATCCTCGCTTGAAAAATATCTTAGATCAATGAATGCAGAGCTCGATTCCTTTGAAGATGGTCAACTGGCATTGGATAATTTCGTTAAAAATCCTGAAAAATATTCACTAATTGTTACAGATATAAATCAACCAGGTCTCAATGGGGTTGATCTCTACAATAAAATGATCGAGATCAATCCAAATATCAATGTACTTTTTATCACTGGCTTTGCCGAAGAAACAATTCCAGATCTTGATAAACCCAATATTGATGTTCTGGTCAAACCATTTGATATGAAGGATTTTGCATTAAAAATTTCGCATTTAATAAAATTATAATTAATTTTTCTATTTGTTGGAACCTATGTATTAATCGGTTCTGCTTTGAAACCGTAGGTAATTACGCCTTCTTTACCACCTTCGAATAATTTCCTAAAAACCATCTTGACCGGTAAACCCGGTTCCAATATGCTCTCATCAGTGATTGAAGTAATTTGTGTAGATACACGAATTCCGTGATCCAATTCAATAATTCCATAGTAGTAAGGCGACTGGAGTTCAAATCCAGTACTGGCCTCAAGTATTCGAGTCCATTCCACAAGTTTCCCCTCAGATTTGAAATGAAACTCACTGATATTCTCATCCGAATGGCATTTGGTACATAATTTCTTCATGGGGAAGAAATGAACATTACAACTAGTACAGTGACCTCCAAGGAGTGCATAACGAGACCTTTCCAGTCTCCAATTCTCAGCTATTAAATCTCTTACCATAATATTTCACCTGCTAAAGAAAGACACAACCGCTGTGCCCCCGGCCCCACCTAGTGATTGGGTCACTCCCCAGTTCACATCTTTAATCTGTCTCTCACCAGACTGATTCTTCAGTTGATCAATAATCTCAATTGTTTGAGCAACTCCAGAAGCTCCTACCGGGAACCCTCTTCCTTTCAAACCTCCAGAGGTATTTACTGGAATATCTCCATCGATGGCAGTTCTTCCATCAACTGTTGCCCTGCCTCCTTGTCCATATTCAACCATTCCCAGAGCCTCAATGGCCATGATCTCAGCAATTGTATATACATCGTGGACTTCTGCAACATCAATGTCACTTGGTCCAATACCTAACTGTCTGTAACCCTGTTCAGCCGCAATTTCAACTGATTTCATCTTGTAAATTTCCTCTCTCTGATGCAAGCCAATTCGATCATGAGCTTGCTTGCTAGCTCTCATATAGATCGGTTCAGGATCATAAGATTCAGCTATATCTGGATTTGTAAGGATAAGGGCAGAACCTCCATCAGAGGCTGCACAACTCTCGAACAAATGAATTGGATCGGCGACATACTTAGAGGCCAGAATAGATTCAACCCTTAGTTTATTTTTAAATTGGGCTCTGGGGTTTTTTCTTGCGTTATCGTGGTTCTTCACTGCCACCTGAGCCATTTGCTCAGATGTAGTCCCATATTTTCGCATATGTGATCTGGCCATGAGGGCAAAATTCCCAGGTAGAGTTCCACCCATGGAAGATTCCCATATAGTGTCTAGCGAGGTTGATAATGCCGCCTGGGTGTCACTTGCCTTGGTGAAAGAAGTCATTTTTTCAACACCTACAATGACCACTCTTTCAAGATAACCCGTGAGGATCCCATGAGCTGCTACACGCATTGCGGCTGCCCCCGATGCACCAGATGCTTCGATTTTAACTG
>DAOUUM010000384.1 GCA_030668165.1 Candidatus Heimdallarchaeota archaeon | reverse complement strand
GGAATCACTCTCGAGGAGATCGGTGAGGTATTTGTAAATCATACCGTGGTAACACTTGATTCAATAATTGAATCTGATGAGAGCAGGGTAGCCATATTTTCAAGTGGTATGCGATTACTTTGTGGAGGGCAACATTTGAAGGGACATGGTTGGATTCAGAAAGATGCACCCGAAGTGGATTACTATTAGGTTAAAATTAATACAATAGGATAATTTTATCCGATAGTTCTTTTATTGTATTGCTTCATTGTTTTACTCGAGGATTAATTATGCTTGTGTATGTGAAGGTTTTTGCCACTCTACGTGAATATTTGGATCCTAAACCTGAGATTGGGATCAAGATGGAAATGGAGATGGATGAAGGTGGAGTGATATCAGATTTAATTGATATGTTAGACCTGCCAAGAGATGAGGTGAAAATTATTTTCAGGAATAATTCCCACGCTAATGTGGAGGATAAAGTGGAGCAGGATGATGTTATTGCCTTCTTTCCAGCAGTTGGTGGTGGATGATGGATAATTTACCTAATATTAATATTAAATTCAAGATCTGGTTTGAGAGAGAGGCCGATGGAGAGGTAGTATGTATTGGTGAACAAAAGATTGAACTACTAAATATGGTATACCAATCTGGCTCCATCAAGATTGCAGCAGAAAAGATGGGTATGGATTACAAGAAAGCCTGGGATATGGTAAATAATATGAATGAGAGTATTGAGGAGGGTGATCTTATAATCTTAAAAAGAGGTAGAGGTGGTGGTGCCACAGTAACAGATCTGGGCTTCAGTTTTCTCAACTACTACGAAGATATGAATAAAAAAGTTGGTTCATTGATTGATTCTTCTAAATAATACTTAGGGCAATAAAATAAGAATGATGATAAACATGTGATAAGTTTGAGAATGGAAAAGAATCATTGATAAATAAATTGTATTTTTGGATTTATTATCAAATATTGGTGATACAGGTTTATTTAATTAAATATAATTAGGGAAACAATGAAGAAATTGTTGGTGCTTCTTGTGATTTTGTTACTATCGATGAGAATAACGGCAATTCAGGAGCAGGAGCAAAACACAGAAAATTCTACTCTTACTACCTTCATGTCCAGCTGGAATACAACATTAACTAGCACTATATCAAGTGATAGTAATCAGATCAAATTGCCATTAGAATCAGATGGAAACTACAATTTTGTTGTAAATTGGGGTGATGACACCAGTGATACCATTACTAGCTGGGATCAGGCTGAGGTAACTCATACCTATTCATCAGAAGGAATCTATAATGTAACAATTGATGGAATTTTTGAAGGTTGGAGTTTTAATAATGGTGGAGATAAGTATAAAATTATTGATATCTCACAGTGGGGTGATGTGCAGTTGGGTAATAATGGTGGTTACTTCTATGGTGCTAAAAATTTACAGATCAGTGCCATAGATGCTCCTGATCTATCAGAAACAATTAATTTAAATGACATGTTTCTCGCTGCATCAACCTTCAATCAGCCTATTGGAAATTGGAATGTATCCGGTGTTACGGATATGGGATCTATGTTTGCTGGCACATCTTTCAATCAAGATATTAGTAGGTGGGATGTATCCAGTGTTACGGATACGAGTAATATGTTTAGTGGTTCATCTTTTAATCAGGATATTAGTAATTGGGATGTATCAAGTGTTACAGATATGCAAGGTATGTTTGCTAGGACATACTTCAATCAAGATATCGGAGATTGGGATGTATCCGGGGTCAAAGATATGCATTGGATGTTTGATTCTGCAACATCCTTCAATCAGTCTATTGGAGATTGGGATGTATCCGGGGTCAAAGATATGAGATATATGTTTATTCGTGCATCCTCATTCAATTCAGATATTAGCAATTGGGATGTATCGGGTGTCGTTAATATGAGAAGCATGTTTTCGAGGGCATCATCCTTCAATCAAGATATTGGAAATTGGAATATATCCAAGGTGTATGATATGTCTTCTATGTTTAATAGTGTAACTCTATCCTCTGCAAATTATGATAACTTACTGATAAACTGGGCAGAATTACCACTGCGAAGTGGTGTTATTTTTGATGCAGGAAATTCACTCTACAGTGATAAATCAGCAGCCAGTCGGCAAAGCATTATTGATAATTTTCGTTGGACAATAACAGATGGTGGTCATGTAGACGCCCTTTCGCCCACTTCAAATGGTACTAGTACAGACACAATATCTTTGTCTGAAACGGAAGATAGTGAAGATGCTTTTCTCAATACTTTCCATTTCTTTTCCCAAAGTTCGCTGTTAGTGATTATAATTATTAGAATAGGAAGAAGAAAGAATAAAAACAACATGAAACGTCAAAATTTGTAAAAACACATGATTCCTTCAAAGAATGTAGTGCTTGATATTGTGTCAATAATACAACTCAAAAAAAACATTTTAGTTGTACCTCCATAATGGGTTAAAGAATTGGTAAAAGCTTCTCAGAGTATAAAATTTAAATTACAGAGATCTATTATTAATTATGATCCACACAAGGTTTTTACAATTATTTATACTACGGGGAACAATGAGAAAATTACTAGTTCTTCTTGTGATTTTATTACTACCGACGGGAATAACCTCAATCAATGAACAAGAGCAAATTATGGAGGTTTCAAATGATAATGCCTTCATATCCAGATGGAACTCAACATTAATTGATGATGGATCAAGTGAAAGCGATCAGATCAAGTTGCCATTAGAATCAGTTGGTACTTACAATTTTATTGTAAATTGGGGTGATGGAACAAATGATAACATTACCAGTTGGGATCAAGCAGAAGTGGTTCACACATATTCTTCAGAAGGAAGCTATACTATAACAATTGATGGGACTCTTGAGGGGTGGAGATTTGACAATGATGGTGATAAGATCAAAATTGTAGATATCTCCCAGTGGGGTGATTTGCAATTGGGGAATAATGGTCGATATTTCTATGGGGCTATAAATTTACAGATCAGTGCCACAGATGCTCCTGATCTATCAAAAACAACTGATTTAGATAGCATGTTTGTCAATGCATACTCATTCAATCAGCCAATTGCAAATTGGAATGTATCCGGAGTTACCAATATGGGATCTATGTTTAATGGGGCAACATCCTTCAATCAAGATATTAGTAGTTGGGATGTTTCAAGTGTTACAGATATGTCCGCCCTGTTTGCTAGAGCATACTCCTTTAACCAGTCTATTGCAAATTGGGAAGTTTCCAGTGTTACCGATATGTCCCTCCTGTTTGCTAGAGCATCCTCCTTTAACCAGTCTATTGCAAATTGGGAAGTTTCCAGTGTTACAGATATGCATCATATGTTTAAGGGTGCATCAACCTTCAATCAAGATATTAGTAGTTGGGATGTTTCAAGTGTTACAGAAATGGGAAGTATGTTTTATGAAGCATCATCCTTCAACCAATCTATTGGGGATTGGGATG
>DAOUUM010000435.1 GCA_030668165.1 Candidatus Heimdallarchaeota archaeon | reverse complement strand
GATTTGCTTATAGGCTGGGCCAATCTTACTTTACAGTCAAATGTCCAATTTCATGGAGGTGATAGTCGATATTCTAGCAATGCCTCAGCTGCTCGTTACCACATTGAATATGAATACAGTTGGGTCATTACTGATGGTGGTGGACCTGATTATACTCCTACGGATACATCAGGATCTGATGGCATCATTTACACAGTCACAACTGATCCCAGTGATTCTCCTGATACTGACACAGAAGAGGCTTTCCTCTCAATTAACGTGGTTATTTACTTCTTCTCCTTGGAAATAATTGCTGTGTTCACCTATAAGAAAAGACGGAAAAAGAACACTTAGGTCGTTTGTCGCATAGAATGGATTATGCACAGAGCCGAAGGTATATTGCCCTCGGAGAAGAATTAGAGCATGATTATCATATCTATTTAGTCTTCGTTTTCTTCTTCAATACAACAGGTTTCTCTCTCTCGTAAACTCTAAGTGGTCCTTTTCCCTCAAGAAAGTATTTATTTATTACCTCATCATACAGATCCTCGATACCATCAAAATCCACCTCATCCAGTCGTACAATGTATCCTTCTTGGATAGTTGTGGGTAGTTAATCAATAATAGTCAGCAGTTCAGATAATCTGGGATGCTCTGCCTTCGCATCAATCTCCCTCAGATTCCTTAATCTCCCCTCATGGATGGTACTGATCTTATCAAGTTCTTCCGTATCTATATTTTTGGCTTTTGCCAGTTCAAGTAGGGTTGCCACGAGCACATGTTCCTCGGATTTGGTGTGCACCAGGTAATTGAGGTCGTAGATCGGAAATTTGTACAGAATCATTGTGACCTGATATTCGTCTCAATTGTTTGTTCCTGTGTATTTATTTTAAACCAACTGCAAACCTATTATATTATATTTAATTCATTAGATTGTTGTAACATGCAAAAATAATTAATCTCACCTGATTAGACAATTATGTGAAACGTCTAGTAATGACAATGCTTGTGCTATTTCTTATAGTAGCCAGTATGAATGCCTCAAAGATTACAGGCGAACAGAGCTTGAGGGACAATAGTTTAGTTAATTTCGGGGAAATTAGGGAGACTATGCAGGCTCAAATTGATATGGGACCTCGCATTCCAGGTTCTGAAGCATCTCTTCTTTTCAAAGATTGGATATTGGACAAAACATCCGATACCTGGGAGGTTAATATGCAAAATTTCACATATTTGGAGATGGAATTAAGAAATTATTATATCACTAAAATAGGTGCGGATATCCCGGAAATACTTTTCGGGGCACATTATGATAGCAGAGCTATTGCAAATTTGGATCCTAATCCATTTTTGACGGATAATCCGGTACCAGGGGCAAATGATGGTGCATCAGGTGTATCAGCAATACTGGAGATGATGACTCTCATACCAGAGGGATTGGAGGAAAAAGTCGGTTTCATCTTGTTCGATGGTGAAGATCAGGGTAGTGGAGGTATGGATTCTTGGGAATGGATTGTTGGATCAAATTATTTTGCTGATAATATGAGTGAAGAACAGGTAAATAATACACAGGTATTCGTATTATTCGATATGATAGCAGATGATGAGTTGAGATTACCCTACGAGACCAATGGCAACAGGACCTATATTGATGAGATCTGGAATACTGGAATTGATCTGGGATACGATGATATTTTTGTCATAGAAGCTGGGCCAAATTTGATAGATGATCATATTCCTTTCAAAAGATTGGGCATTCCCAGTGTTGATATTATTGATTTCACATATCCTGAATGGCATACAACTAATGATGATATGGATCATATTGATCCTGTGAGTGTTGCCATTGTTGTAGATACAGTTCTTGTGTGGTTAACAGACAGATATGAGTTTACCTTGAGTGATGGAACACAGCCCACATCAGAAAATACTCCAGTTCATCTTGAATTTTATCTATTTAGTTTCCTCCTTTTGGGCGGAGCTAGAAAATCACTCGATAGAAAAACTAGAGTAATTTAATTTTAGCAATGGAGTGAACTTACATCAAATTTCAATAAATAGCCATTTGAGGGAAATTTAATAGCTAAGTGAAACCAATTTCGACTAAACTTTTTATATTTGATGATTTCATATAGATTAATGTCAAACCCAGACCCTATGTTAGAAATGGTTTATCAGTACAAACAGAGAGTACGCTCTTTGTTCAAATTTCAGGAAGCTTATGAGATCACTCATCCTGAGGATAAAAAGAATAAATTCTTTTTCGGTAAAAGAGATCGATTTTGGTTCAAAAAAGATGTTAAAGTATTCTATGGTGAGAATGACAGTGGAGCACCATTTGTTACGATGATTGACAATTCAATTTTCGATAGTTTTGGATCATTTACAGTTATTGACCCAGAAGGAAATATTCTTGCTCATATGCGCCGAAAATTCTGGCGTTCTTTCTTTTGGAGAGAAACTTGGGAATTATTTGCTGCAGAAGGAGAGATGGCAGGTCTTGCACAGGCTCAAGGTAGTTTCTTAAAAACCTTTGTCCGTAAATTTGGTGTACTTCGAGTTATTCCAATAATTGGACCAATTTTAGATATGTTTATGCGATTACAGTATGAATACACAAATGCAAACGGGATTCCATTTGCAGAGTTCAAGAGGAAAATGGCAATAAGAGATTTTTATAGGTTAAATTTCCTTGGTACCGGTGCAGAGCTCCCTGTTGATAAGAGAGCAATAATTGGTTTATCAATACTATTTGATGCTGCTGAGAAGAATAGATAATCAAAATTAATATAAATTATTATTACTCAATTACCTTATATCCGATCTGCTTAATGGCATTAACAATTTTAACTTTATTTTCATCATAAGGATCAGAAACTAATAGATTACCAGAACCATCTTCATGATTGATCACCACGTTTTCTGTAAATTCAAATTTTGATAATCTTGCAGTAATTGCATTGGAGCACGAACCACAG
>DAOUUM010000187.1 GCA_030668165.1 Candidatus Heimdallarchaeota archaeon | reverse complement strand
ATAGCATAGGATTTGGCTTCAAAAAAAGCCTTAACTGAAGAAAGCGTCATTTACAAAGTCTAACGCTTAAAATGTTATAAATACTTGATTAAAGAAATCATAAATAAATTACTATTTTATATTTTAACCTCAACTTTTATAGGAAAAGTAACTTAATAACTAATAAATTATTACAATTAAGATATTTTGTGTTCATCTGTACTATCCCCCGGAATAGAAAAGCAGAAATGTATTTTAACACAAAATTGATTTCAAGGTGATATTATATCTAAATAATTACTAATATCATGTGAATTTATTAAAATCATAAATATCAGATAATTTAGCGTATTATTTGTGATAGAGAAAATATATTTGCTCCCACATGGATTACAGATCATACCAGGTGTGGATAGCCCATATAATGAGAATTTCAGATCCCTACATGACTCAATGACTGAAATTGGGAAGAATTTCAAGGAGAGTAAACCTGATATTGTTTTTCTAATCACCCCGCATGGTTACTCGCTTGATGAGAATTATCTAATTTATGGACACAATAGTTTTCAGGGATTTCATTATGAATTGGGAGCAGAATCGGTTGTTGATGGTGAGGTATTCAAGACTTTAAAATGGAGGGGTGATAATAATTTATCTGGTGAATTAGTTGATAAACTCAATGCAAATGGAATTGAGACAGATTTGCTTATCCATGGCAGTCCTGATTATCCACTCACACTCTGTTGGGGGCCTGTTGTGCCTCTAACTTATTTTGCTGATGAAGACATGAGAATAATAATTCTCTCACTTCCCCGATCCCGATTTGAACGATTAGAGGAAATCAGAATGGATTTGGAAAAAATCGGTGATGTACTACTAGATTACATCGGGAATGAGTTGAAGAATAAAAAAGTGAATTTGATAATTAGTGCAGATCTAGCCCATGCTCATAGTAAAGATGGTGTCTATCCTTTTCATCCGAGTGCAGTTGAGTATGATAAGCAAGTATCTGAATGGGTAAAATCTCCATCACAAGAAGGAGTGAATGAATTGATTAAATTAAACAAAACAGCTCTCTCATGTGGCATGGCTGGTATGATAATTTTAAATTCGATTTTAGATGATAATTGGGAGAATATTTACAACTTCTATTCATGTCCCAGCTATTTTGGTATGATTGTTTCAGAATGGAAAATGCTAAGTTAAAGAAATTTTTTATTATTAGTATTGAACTTTCCTGTATTTAGGTTAAAATGATACTAATTGGAATTGAATGTTATTATTTACTCGGGTAAATTGTGTAAAAGGCAATAGCACCCTGTACTTCTGCCACAAGATTTCCTCCCTTTTTGAACTTCTTTTCAATTGGGGTGCTTGTACCAGAAATCCAAATCTTCAAATCCGCATCAAGATCAAATCGACCTCCAGTTTCAAGGGAGAAATGAGTAATTGATTTATAGAGTATGGTGTGATACTCAACCTTCTTTCCCGTGAGTCCCTGTTTATCCACAAGTATTAATCGAAAATTAGTAAATACAAAAAAGTCCCTTACCAACTTAAAAGCCAATTGTATTTCTTCTCCTTGGATAAGAATATGACCTAATTCTTTACTTACTTGTTCGATATTGGCCTTTACCGCATTTCCTAATAATTTGTTTAACATGAAAGTGAGAAATTTTCTATCTTGAAAAGCATTTGATACTGAAAGCATACCCGATAAATCGAATTACACATTTCTATTCTTCAGATTATATTTTGTTAAAATCATGAAATAACTATATTTCAGCGTGTTTAGAGGAATTAGATAAAATTGAATTATACATAATTCAACCTCAATCGTTAAAATTTCAATTCTTAATGCCGAAATGACGAGGTTATAATTTAAACCTATGTAAATCGGTTTATATCTTTCAATATCTAAAAAAGTAAGAATTTACTATATTAATTATATTATTTTCCACAAAATTCTAATCTCCCTTAAATTAGATGTAGAAGACGGACTACAGATGTTCATCAGACCCTTTCAGATAAATAGTAGATTTGCTATATATGTAATATTGTTACTCATATGCTCCTGTATTACCACCACTTCGGTATCAGCTGCTGATACAACCGCACCCGTATTGCATGAGCTGTATTTTAGTGCAGAGAATGCCACTGCTGGAGAAGATTTTTGGCTCTATGCTAATGTTACAGATGAGGGCCCCGAAAGTAGCGGTGTAAAGTCTGTCACTGCTTATATTAACAATCCAGTAGGTATAACGGCAAATTGGGATCCTCTCAGTTATAATGCAGTAACAGATCTTTGGGAGAAAAAAGTTAATGAAACCCAGTACTGGCTGGAGGGGGACTATTATGTATCCGGTTTAACATGGGTTGACTATAGCTTTAATAGCGGTTTTGAGAATGATGGTATGGGATGGGTTGGTCCAAGAATATATATCAACGCGACCACTCCCGATTCAACACCACCTCATATTGTGAAATTCTTTTTTGACAGGGATATTGTCACCACCTACGATTGGTTCACTATCTATGCCAATGTGACAGATGATCTATCGGGGGTTCGATTTGTCGATTTTAAATTATATGGCCCTGAAAATACTTGGATTGATCAGGGGACTATGAGTTACAATACAACATTGGAATTGTGGGAGAGTATAAGTATGCACGTAGGTGAGAGTTGGTCTTCTGGATCATATTACATTTATAACTCGGCTACTTCTGATAATGTATTCAATCACAAGGATCAGTTCAATGGAACTGATTTCCCTTCAGATATACTCACAGCCATTATAGATGAAACCCCACCTGAATTATTCTCGATAGGATTATCACAAGATCTTATTCTACCGGGTACTTCTGTTACGGTATATGCAAATCTTACCGATGACATGACTGGTGTAGCATCTGCAGAAATAGATATACGTACACTATCCAATGATACATTTGGTGTATTTTCCCTAGGATACAATCCTAGCACTACTTTATGGGAAGTGGTGGTTCCTTTCCCAGATACAGGAGTTTTTGTCCTCATCTGGATATATGTTACTGATGTCAAGGAAAATATTGCCCTATACAAAGGATCTAGCGACTTTTCATATACTTCAATCACTGTATTTGATGCATCACAGGATGGAGATGGTGATACCATGCCCGATTTTTGGGAGTCCTACTATGGTTTTGATCCTGGAGACCCCACCGATGCAACATGGGATAATGATACAGATGGTCTATTAACATATGAGGAATATATGTACGGGACTCATCCAGGTTATCCTGATGATACAGACGGTGATTCTTTATGGGATGGGGTTGAGATTCACCAGACACATACAGACCCATCAGCAACAGATAGTGATGGTGATGGTGTACCGGATCCAGATGAGGATTATGATGGAGATGGATTGACAAATCATCAGGAAGCCAATTTGATACCTGATCTTGAACCCGATAATTATGATACGGATGGAGATTGTTTGGATGATGGTTATGAATATAATCTTGCTCAGCTTCTGGGTCATCCCCATACAGGATACTCCTACTGGCTTGTGGATGATATATTTGTAGATTATGATGGGGATGGTTTGAACTGGCTTGCGGAGTATAATGCTGGCACAGATATCCATGTCGTGGATACAGATGGAGATGGATTGGATGATTTCGAAGAGGTAATACAGTACCGAACCAATGGAACTAATCCCGATACTGATTATGATACACTATCAGATTATGATGAAATTATCATCTACGGAACAAATCCTCACAAATCTGATACTGATGACGATATGCTCTCGGATTGGTTTGAACTGAACATAAATCATTGGTACACAGCTCTCAATGGTACCGGTCATATGATCAATGATACTGGTTATACTAATGCAAAAATAGCAGATACAGATGGCGATGGACTTCTTGATGGGGAAGAATTGATATTTAATGGTACCAACCCCTTGATGCCAGATTCAGATTTTGATGGTATTGGTGATTTTGAGGAGGTTTATATCTATCACAGCTCACCTGAATTGGAAGATACAGATGGTGATGGTCTAGGAGATTACTATGAGATAATTATCAGTCTCACTAATGTAAATGCCTCAGATTCTGATGGAGATGGACTTGACGATTTCTATGAGCATTATTCATCACTCACAGACCCGTGGGTGGAAGATACTGACGGAGATCTTCTAACTGATTTTGAAGAGAATAATTTGGGAACAAATCCCCTGTTGGCGGACGAGGATGGTGATACACTCATCGATTCGATCGAGGTAGCCTATGGCTCTGATTGCAATGACACAGATAGTGATGATGATCTACTTCCGGATTTCTGGGAATATGAGTACGGATTGGATAGCTCACTGAACGAGACATATCTGGATCTGGATTTTGACGGGTTAAATTCACTCATGGAGTTATATAATGGTACACATCCTGCAGATGCAGATCCAGATCAAGACAATCTCAATGATTATTATGAATTGATGAACGGTACTGATCCATGGGATCCGGATTGTGACGGTGATGGTGTTCTTGATGGAGATGAGTTCGATTATGGTAGTCATCCTCTATACAGTGACAGTGATCTTGATGGACTAGATGATTATCAAGAGATTTTTGTCTATGGATCAGATCCAGCGCTCCATGACACAGATTCTGATTTTCTCAACGATTGTGATGAAATATTGGTCTATTTCACTGATTTTGACAATAATGATACTGATGCTGATGGCATTTCGGATGGTTTTGAGGTAGTGTTGTACTTCACTGATCCTACTAGAAACGACACGGATGCTGATGGTCTCAGCGACTATTTCGAGCTGTTTACCTACTTTACTGATCCAAGTATTGCAGATGGCGATTTTGATGATCTTCTAGATGGTGCAGAATTTGCAGCTGGGACCGACCCTTTCTCAGCGGATACCGATTTGGATGATCTTTTGGATGGAGCTGAGGTTTATATATATTATACAGAACCACTACTCAATGATACCGATAGTGATACTCTCGGTGATGGAATGGAGGTCCTGGTGCTTCTTTCTAATCCGCTTGAAGCAGATACTGATTCTGATGAAATGCCTGACGGATGGGAGGCTCAATTTGGTCTCAAAATCACTGAAAAAGATGATACTGAGGATCCAGATGATGACGGTCTGACCAATATCCATGAATACAATCTGGGTACAGATCCTATGAATCCCGACAGTGATGGTGATCAGGTGGATGATGGGACAGAAGTGGAGGATGGTACTGATCCCCTGGATCCCGGTGATCATCAAGATATAGCCAATCAATTAGTTGATCCCATCTTGGAACAACCACTGATGGGCGTGGGTGCAATAATTGCCTTCTGCATTGCAATATTCACGGGATTACGTTCCTACACAGGAGGAAAGGGTGGATTATAATGGTATCGACGACACAATATAAAGGAACAGCCGGTGCATTCATGGTTATTGCAGTTCTCCTTGGTGCAATGGTCTACACCACCTACGATGCGAGCTATTATGATTTGACAGAGCTTGAAGAGGATGCAATCTTTGTAGAAAGCAGTAATGTATATGTCGGTGAGGAAGTGAGGTTCTACCTCAAAACCGCGTTGCTTACTGGGGGATATGGTATTCAATATTTCATGTGGGATTTCCACGATGGAGATAATATTTATGTTTCCACACCAGAAGATAGTAGCATGGTTCACACCTTCAATGTACCTGGTAAATTCTTAGTATCAGTTCTGGCACTAAAATTTAACCAGAGTAGGATCTTCACCCTTCCCATATCTGTACGACCTGCCCCGCAGGTGATATCTATTGATGCTTCTGCGACAACTATTAATGAAGATGAGAATTTAATTCTGGAGGCTCATAGTAATAGTAGCTATACTCCAATTTTGAATTATCTCTGGGAGTTTGGAGATGGTAACACCCACTTTGGACAGACTGCCAACCATAGTTACGCCGAACAGGGCACGTATCCAGTACGCGTTCAGGGATATACCAATGATAGTCTCATTTACACCCAGTATATTGATATCACAGTTGTCAATTCCATTCCTGCGGTAGAGATGTTGGTTTCTGCAAGTGCAGTGGATGAGGATACTAGGATTACCTTCACAGCAGGTGTGATTGACACAGCATCGGATTTGGATGATCTCCGTTATATCTGGGAGTTTTGTGATGGTTTGATGGCTCAGGGTAGCCAAGTGGATCATATTTATACCCAAGATGGTAGTT
>DAOUUM010000207.1 GCA_030668165.1 Candidatus Heimdallarchaeota archaeon | reverse complement strand
TAGTATTAGTAATCCCTGACCTGTTTCATATAAATTTTTTATTCCATCCTTTTCCATAATCACACCACCTGTGGGAAAATCGGGTCCGGGAATGATTTTTTGTAAATCATTAATGGATATATCAGGATTATCTATAATCCCAATACAAGCATTCAGAATTTCATGTAAATTATGAGGAGGGGTCTCAGGATTGGAGGATCCTATTAACAGATAAGGAACTCGTGTAACAAGGATTTTGGGATATGTTAAATCGTCATCTGTATATCCTTCAATAAAATCTACAGTATTCTCTGTGGTATCGAGTAGCATTTCACTTGAAAATTCAGCTAATCTTGCCTCAGTGTATCGCATAGCTGCTGGAGGATAACCATCCACACTCCCAAAATTACCTTGACATTCAATTAGAGGGTATCTTTTAATCCAATCCACAGCCATACCAACCAATCTGTAATATATCGAGTACATACTACCATACCTATTGATAACTCCTGCAACTATCTGTGCTGATTTTATGAATCGGAGATTGTGATCCCATTTATTTTTGTGCATGGTCCATAAAATTGCCCTATTTATAGGAATCAATCCATCTCTGGCATCAGGAATCTCATTGATTGAATTTTGGCCTTGATTTATTACGGTATAATCTCTTCCAGTTCTACTAATTACAGGATCAGCTATCTCATCCATTATTAATTCAGATATTTGTTCCAGATTAGATTTAGGAGCATCAACTTTTCTATCTATAGAATTTTTACTACTCATCACTTGATTGAATACATCTACGATCATTGAGGAGTTCGATTCAAACCAATCCTTCAATGGGCTCAATACATCTTGTAATAGTTCATAAATATTAAACTTCCATATTTCTGTAAAGTCAAAAATTTTTAAGGAAATTATTACTACCAAACCCCTCTTCATATCCAAAGAGGACGTAACAGGATCAAATTTATGAACCAACTCATGCTCTTTGAAATACTCATTTAATTGATAGGTGAGAATTGACAAAAAACTAGAGATATGATCACCACGTCCCAAAACTAACGAATTATTATAAAAACTGATTATTTTTTCATCTTGGCTTTGAGTATAGGTCATGGCAACTTCAATTTGAGCCATATCATTCCTAATTTTATTTGAAAATATTTGTGGATTATTAGTAATTGGTTTCATCGTTATTTGATCTCGTAAATAATCTTGTAAACCTGTTTCATGGTAATAACTTGTCTTATTTTTATTAATTATCAGATTGAACTTGATTTCAGAGTTGAGATAGGCAAGTTCATCCACCATTGTTCTAAGTATCTGTGTATTTTGTTGGGAAAAAATCAATTTATCTAGGGAAAATATTTTCTTATTGGGTATGAATGTAATTCTTGTACCGGTTAATTCTGTATCATCAACTTTTTCAGACACCTTGGCTCTTTTTTTGAAAACTAATTCATATGATCTACCCTGACAATGGTTCTCTATTCTAAATTGGTCGGATAAAGCACAGATAACTGGAAGTTTTACTTGATTCTGAAATCCGAGGTCTATCATTGCAATTATATGCCTCCCAAATGTTTCATAATTTGAAAATACCTCAAAATAGGATTTATCAGGTTGCTCATCAAATGCAATCCCTTTTCCGTTATCTGAGATCTCAATCCGATAATCTTCATCAATCTCAATGTTGAGTTCTGTGCTGTGTTTCTCCGTCTCTAATATGAAAGCCATCGCACCTATTATTAACCTATAAACTCCTTTAATTCCTGTATCTCCTGCATATTTTTTAGGATCAGCTCTTATTATTTTTTTAATATCATTAATGTTGGACCTTTTTTCATTCATAAGTTTCCACCCATCTGACAATAATCAATCAAGTGATTATTTAAGCAGTGCCTCTCTCAATTGGTATTATGAAAGTGACCTAAACGTAAATCGCAAATTCTTTGATATGTTCTTTCATATCAGCTAATAAATTCTCTTCTAGCAAAATTAAATCAATTTTTTTCTCAAATGTCTGCTCTATAAAAAATTTTACCTGATAAAAATATTTTGTGGATTTGCATCTCGCTCTGAACTGAATTACCAGATCAATATCACTGTTCTCATGCTCTTTACCCGTGGCAAATGAACCTATTAAACCAATTTTTTCGACACCTAGATAATACAATATGGCCTGTTTGGATCTCAAACATGACAAAATATTTTTCTGTGTAAGCAACTTATATCTCATGTATTATTCAGAATATTAGTTCTCGTAAATTGGGTTGGTTAAAGTAACAAATGATAATCTATTATGATATTCCTGATTTAGTTTTTTGTTGAAAAATGATAGGATTTCTTTTCAACCAATTAATAAAAGAGGTTCCGAATGATTCTAGGGTGATTTCTAATATCTCTGCCTTCCTGAAAATTCGATTCTTATCAAAAATAGGATCTGGAAGTTCTACTTTGATCACACTAATCAAATCACGCAATGCAAAGTTTGCAGTAGACTTGCTTTTATCAACCATTGCCATTTTACTGATTGTATTTACTACAAGTTGTTTCAATGCATCTATGTGATCTCCATCTCCTACTGCCTCATCATTAATCCAACCCTGTACACTGGTGAAATTAGCAAATGAATAAGTAATCAATATCTCAATAGAGATATCCTTTATTACAAAATTATCATAATAAACTGGAATTTCGGGTTTTAATGGCTTATGTACCATTAATTTATTTTCAAATATTGAATTGTTTAAATATATCCTATAATCCTCAAGGAGAGGTTTCATGTGTTCCATCAAATAATTTAATATGATTGTGACAAATATTAAATTGTCAATCCGATCATTATAGAGAATTGATATAGTTCTGTAACGACATTTAGATAGATCGAAATCCCTATCAACTCCTGCACCAATTGCCTTGATTAAATCAGTGCTATTTTCACTTTCAAACCTCCCATATTCATAACCATCCAATGTATTTGGTATACTGCCAAAAGATAAAGAAAGGTCGAGTAGAATTAATATTTCCTGGTATTCATTATCTCTAATCTCCAAGATGTTGTTTTTTATCTGAGCAAATGTTGATAAAAATAATTCTTTTTTCATTGGATCCTTTGATCTTGAGGGATAAAATTTTCTAGGTGATGAAATTACCTGGAAAGGCCCAGATTTCGCAATTCTCGCAGTTACCTTCCTTGAAGATTCACGAGCCTTTCTTGCCATTATCGATTTATTAACAATTGCCCATCCCATTTCGTGATTATCATACAGCCAGTTCCTCAGTGGTTCCCCAACCACAAGCGATACATAACCATCAATCTCTTGATTACCAAGTCTGATCTTTGTATGCCCCTCAAAGTGAGGATTTGGTAATTTAATTGAAATTACTGCGATAATTCCCTCTCGAACATCTTTCCCACTGAGTTTTACATCATTTTGTTTGATAATGTTTAATGTCCGGGCAAAATCATTTAAGGTCCTTGTAAGAACTCTTCTAAAGCCAGTAATATGAGTACCTCCCTTGGTGGTATTGACATTATTGACATAACCTCTAACTACTTCCTGATAGGATTTTGTGTATGTCAGGGCAACCTGAACCACCACATTCTCAATTATCCCTGATGTGTAAAATATTTGAGGCGGTGTCAGAAGGGGGAGTTTAGAACCAATGAAATATTTCACAAACTGTTTTATTCCACCTTCTGCATAGTATTTGGTGAAGAATGGTTCACCCATATCATCCAGTTCTCTCAGATCACTAAAATTGATGGTAAATTTAGTTGTTAGGTAGGCTAATTCTCTGAAATGACCCTCAAGATAATTCCTTTCATATTCTGAAACAGTAAAAATGCTTGTATCTGGTTTGAAATGAATCAGTGTACCCGTTGGATTATCACCTATTGGTTCAGTCGATACTTCGGATGCCTTCTTTCCTTTTTCATATCTTTGGGTGTAAATTAATCCATCTCGATAACTTATCACAATAAACCATTCACTGAGGGCACAAACTACAGCTAAGCTAACCCCGTGAACGCCCCCAGATACCGGATATGCTTTTTTATCAAATTTTCCACCAGAGTGTAATTTGGTTAAAATTACTTCTAAAGTCGATACTTCATATTGTGGATGAGGTTCTGCAGGAATTCCTGGTCCATCATCCCTTAGAGATACAGAATTATCCTCATGTATCTTAACATCGACTTGACTGCATCTATTTGCCATGGCTTCGTCTATACTGTTGCCAATAACATCATAGACAAGATGATGAAGTCCACGTGCACCCGTATCACCAATATACATTGCAGGCATCAGTCTTACTGCCTCAGTATCCTCTAAATTTTCTATGCGAATTTCCATCTCTCTCCATCGACTACAATTAAATCCCTTTGCAGTTACAAATCAATATCTATCTATTAATAATACCTTTTCACAATTTTGACAAAAAATCCCCAATATTGACAGTGTTTATAGCAATTTTTTGTTATCCCTTAAAAATTACAAATTTGGACAATATAGATTAATTAATCATAGAGATTAGCAACAAGATAACTGTCTAATGTATTTTTTAATATTGGCATTAATTATTTTTAACAATGAGATTGCAGGGAATTACTATTTATCTGAATCTCGATCGATCGTCCATACCTCTTCTTTTCCTAATTCCATCTCGGGCATTTTTTGCTGCCTCCACAGCTTTACGAGACATCATAGATTTATTGACAACGGCCATTCCCATTTCTTTATTTTCAAGTAACCAATTCTTTAAGGCAACTTCAATCACCTGCTGAACATATCCACTTATCTCACTATTACCAAGTTTGGTCTTAGTTTGACCCTCAAATTGTGGATTTGGTACCTTAATTGAGATTACTGCGACAATACCCCCTCGAACATCAATTCCAGAGAGATCATCTTCATTATCATTAAGTATCTTGAACTCCCGGGCAAAATTATTTAACGTCCTTGTAAGGACTGTTCTCAAGGCAGAAATATGCGTACCTCCCTCAATTGTATTGACATTATTAACAAAACCTCTAACTACTTCCTGATAGGAGTCTGTGTAGGTCAAGGCAACCTCAATCTCAGCATCCTCATATACCCCAAATGTGTGGAATATTGATAGTGGTTCCAGTATTGGTGCTTTTGAACCAACAAGAGATTCAACATAATCTTTAAGTCCACCTTCATATTTGAATTTTTCAGAATAAGTACTCTTATCCTTGTCTAATCTTAAATCAGTAAAAATAATGGTGAAATTCGCTGTTAGATAGGCTAATTCTCTAAAACGACCAGTCAGATTTTCTCTATTATATTTATTTACCATAAAAATGCTTGTATCTGGTTTGAAATGGATAAAGGTACCGGTGGGATTGACTCCTATTGGTTCTATTGTTACTTCAAATGCTTTTTTACCATTCTCAAAACGTTGTGTATAAATTAATCCATCACGATAACTTTTTACAATAAGCCATTCACTAAGTGCGCACACAACAGCTAGGCCAACTCCATGCAGACCCCCTGTAATAGGATAAGTTTTCTCCTCGAATTTTGCAGCATTATGTAATCTGGTAAATATTACCTCCAAGGATGATACACTATATTGTGGATGAGGTTTTGCAGGAATTCCAGGTCCATCATCTCTTAAGGATACAGAATTATTCTCGTGTATCTTAACATCGACTTGATTGCATCTATTTGCCAAAGCTTCGTCTATACTATTATCAAGTACCTCATAGAGCAAATGATGAAGCCCACGCGCACCCACATCACCAATATACATTGCAGGCCTCAATCTGACTCCATCCGTGCCCTCAAGTACGTTAAATTTCCATTCTTCATCATTAACCATATTAACAACTTC
>DAOUUM010000116.1 GCA_030668165.1 Candidatus Heimdallarchaeota archaeon | reverse complement strand
TGTCCTTCACCCTCGCCAGGTGCCTGAATAACAGGGATCCCCATCAGCTCTAGTAAGGTTTTGGAATCTTCAATCATCTCCGGAGTTAATTTATTTACTCGTTGTGCAAATAGCTGGGCTCTTTCCATGTCTCCATCAGCAATGGCCTTATCATACTCAATTTCGGCGATTTTGCGTACCTCACGACGCCTTTCCTTCTCCTTTGTCTTTAATTCATGCGAAGTACCGTCAAATATGTATACTGGTTTGATGTTATTTTGCATCAGATTGCTGTTTCTCGCAAGAATTCCAATAAGATGTGAGGTAACTCGACCCTCGGTATTTGTCATTGATGCTCCAGTTTGATCCCGAATACTTGATAAGAATTGGAAAATAAGATTAAATGCATCGAATCCGATTATCTTTCCACTTAAGTTGGTCAGGGTCAAGGTGGATTTTGCACTGGCCGGAAGGATTGAGCTTAGATTTTTTACTCCCATATTAAGTAAATAAAAAACTCCGGTAAAAAATATTCTCACCAGAGAATGGAGAATTAAGTATTTTAAAAAATTGCGTTTAGCTGATCCTATACGCAATCAATCAACCCGATTGTGTTGAAAATTGAGTAATCACAAAAAATACAGATAAATTATAAAATTTTAAATTTTTATGCACATTATCCAATTATATAACTCAGTTTTTTATATTTTTTAAATATTGCAATTCAATGAAAAAATATTTTTTTATATTTTTTATAGTATTACTAATTAGTCTGGCTAACCCAGTATTGGGAGATGCTGACCCATGGGATTGGACTCTTGTTGAAACCGTCTCAACTGATAGCACAACAACCTCTGATAACCCATCTATAGCAATCGATAGTGATGGAAGTCTGCATGTGGTCTGGGAGGATAATACAGAATATGATTTAGCAGGTACTGATAAGGATATTTTTTACAAGAAATTGGATGCTAGTACCCAAATATGGAGTACAATGGTTGTTATATCAAGTGAGAGCACATCAGATTCTTTTAATCCAGTTATTGCGATAGATAATCTGGATCAAATTCATGTCACATGGTCTGATTATACAAATTATGATGGAAGTGGATTAGATTTTGATATATTTTACAAGAAGTGTGTTGATGGAGTTTGGAGCACAACTGAGTGGATATCCACTGAGACAACCGATAATACATATCGGCCAGCTCTTGCAATTGATAGTTCAGATAATCCCCATATATTCTGGAGAGATACCAGCAATGATTATCTTTCCTCAGGTGCCGATCATGACATTTTCTATAAATATTTTGATGGAGATGTCTGGACATTAACTGAGGTAATATCGACTGAGAGTACTGGTCATTCCTACACCCCATCAGTGGTTATAGATAGTTTGGATAATATTTATGTGGCATGGACCGATATAACTGATTATGCCTTTGCTGGAGTTGATACGGATATTTTCTACAAATTATATGATAATTCTAGCCAATCCTGGGGTAATTCGAAGGTGATATCCACTGAGAGCTCAGATAGTTCAGATTCACCATTTCTAGCCCTGGATAGTCAAGATATGGTCCACGTGGTATGGCAAGATGCTACAGATTATAATGGAGCAGGTGCGGATCCAGATGTTTTCTACAAAAAACTGGATCGGATCAGTACAACTGAGGTGATCTCTACAGAGAGTAATTATAATTCCCTCGCCTCAACGATGATGATTGATAGTACAGATACTGTGCATGTGGTCTGGCAGGATTACAAGAATAATGTACAAATGGGTGGCTCTTATTATAATATATTTTACAAGATAATGGATGGGAGCTCAATAGTGGTTATCTCTCCTGAGAGTTATTATCATTCACAGGATCCCGTAATTGTGGGTGATAATTATGATTTTATACATATAGTATGGTCGGATGCTGCTGATCTGTACAATTCAGGTAGTGATAGTGATATTTTCTATAGCAGATACTCGGGACTTCCCCAGACTCCTATGCTAACTGTAGCACCTGTTAGTGATGGATCAATCTACCTCTCTTGGGATGATGTTCACACAGCTTACAGAATTTATCGTGATGATGCACCTATTCTATCTATTGATGGTTTAGAACCGATTGCAAGCACTACTACTGAGACTTACTTTGTAGAGGAATTAACTGAGGGTGGTACGTATTTCTATGCCATCCTCGCCAGTAATCCTGAAGGGGTTAGTATTTCAAATTCTGTCAGTGTTAATGTGGAGATAGCAGAAACATTAACTGATACTGAGACGGTAACTGATACGATAACTGATACGATAACTGATACGATAACTGATACGGTAACTGATACGGTAACTGAGCAGAATGTTTCAGATGCTGGTTTTCTTAACTTCCCAGTTACAATAGTCTTTAGTTCAATTGCAATGATAATGCTAATTCGTAGAAAATCTAGATAATATAAATATAATTCAGGAAGAACAAAAGTGAATTTCTCACCCTTTTTCACCCATGAATAATTGATTTCCCAGTCATTCTCCTCCAGCGATGCTATGGTAAATTATGTATCCTGTATTTTTTTTCTATGTGGTTTTTAAATCTTGATAAAGTCGGGAATCAGCGATCCAATTCATCAAATTTTCCTAGGAGAATTCTTCGTATATTATTACTTCATATGTTTATGAAGTGAAAACTTGTATCATTATCATGACTAAAATTACAAGTCTTATACGAACCCTGAATTTCCGAAAAATGCTTATAGCATCCATTCCTTTGATCTCCTTTGCAATTTTATCAGTTGCTTTTGGAGCTTCAGCAGAATGCATTGTAACTACCAGAGACGTGGCATGCTATTAATAATTTAATTTGTTAAAAATACTCAAATCGGTATGAATTCCTACATAAAACATAACATAAAAAAAACATAATCCAAGTTCAAGCCATAGAATTTTCATAAGCCTAATAAAGATAATTAATGAGGCGGACAGCAAATAATCTCTCTAACTCTTCATAGCTTTCATTTTTTAAATAAATTCTTGCCTGTTTTATATTTTCTCTCAACTCACCTCGAAGTTGTGATTCTATTCTCTCAATCATCTCAAAGATTCTAATATAATTTTTAACCCTAAAATAATACTTGAAGAGTAAAAAGAAGCAAATGTAGTTGTAGGGAATATCTGATGATGGCATATCTAGGAATTCAGAAAATGCTTCTGCATAGTACTCATTGTCGGAGATGAATTTTTCCATAGTCTCAAAGAATTCTAGTTGCTGATCAATTTGGAAATCTGTTAGTTTTGTGGCCCTCAAAGGTTCAAGATTAGGTAATTTATTGTGATGATCAAAATGGATTAGTACATGTTGAGCAGCAGTAATTGTGTTTTTTATTAATTTTGGTTTGATAGATTTTTCGATTATTTCAAGGGCACGTTCTCCCTTTCCCATTTGACTATAGATAATGGCAAGTTGAGTATAATATATATGTCTGAATTCAAGACTGTCTAATTCAATTAATTTATTGTATATTTTCGTTGCCTCATCATTTCTTCCCGTTAATCGATAAACATTGGCAAGATCCTGATAGATAAATTGGTATTGTATCTCATTACAATTATCAAGTAACTCTAAGATAAACACCTCAGCTTTTTTGAACTGATTAGAAGATATTAGATTTCTTATTAGATTCCTTCTGGGATGGAAAATCACATCATCTTCATACAGGTTTGCTTCAATTATATCAAGGTATTTAGATATATACTCATTCGATTTATGGTAGTTGGAAACTAGTGAATTGTAAAAACCCAGTCTCCTATAAAGGGAGGGAAGATTGAAGAAGGAGTGGATGTTTCGATAAATATTCAATTTATTGTATTTAGATGTTAGAAGCATATTAACTGTGGTTTTAAAAGAAATAGGAATTAACTCATACTCATCTAATGTTAATTCAAAATCATCAGCAGTCTTGGAATCGTATGTCCTGAATTTAGCTTGCATTTGATTACAAAAATTAAGAAATTTAGAGACAAATTGTGAATCTAAATCAGTGCAGGTATTTAATAGTTCTGAATTGAATTGAACCCTGAAATCTATGATAAACTCATCCATGTTTGAGATTGATATATTGTATTTGGAGGATATCAGATAATATATGTTGTTGGTCCTCACCTCGTCGATAATGGATCGATCGATATCAATTGAGATCTCTGACCTGCTGGATCTGAACATGAATACAGATTCGTTATGGTTAAGATATTCGACAAAGAGGCCCGAGCATGAATCCAATTCCACCAGACCCACCTCACTGAGATAAGCCATTTTATTGTATACTTTATAGCTCGTGATATATTCCTCTGAATCCATAGTCTCGTATTCTGGTACAAATATCCTGATATCCTGGGACTGAAATTCCTGGATCAGATGAGTATGGAAAGTGGCGTAATTTTTCAGATATATTTTGTTATGATTATTCGATATCGCGTGATCTACAATCTTCCTACATCGTTTAGTTATCTCTTGAATTGTGGGTGTATAATCAAAATCAAGCAGGTGAAATAGCTCTTGATCCTCAATATCAACTACTCCCACGGACTTCATAAATTCAGAAATTGGAGCAAAGGAATAATTGAATATCAATAATTTAACATAATTGGTGCAGTTATTAATAATTATCAGTTGAAAATGTGAAAACGTAAAAATCAATTGTTCGTTTTTAGGAATTAATTATCAATAAAGCAATATCAACTCCAAATAATCCATAATTAATATAATTCATTGAATTGATTCTATTAATACTTTGGCCCAATCAATAACAAGCAAGTAGCATAAATTATACTCGTAGTCAATAACTGAGCAATCGTGAGACAATATTACGGGGATCACGCAAATATAATATATATATCAAAACTAAAATAGATCTATTGGAAATAGTCAATTATTCTTTCTATCCATTGACTCAGCATCTCAAACAACGAGGTGTGGTAGAACTAAAAGATTACACAGATCTCAAGAAACTGATGATATTATCGTACATGGATACAAGATCAGATATTGTCAAGAGAATTCAGAAGATAGTTGACCATGCTATATCAAACAATGTTGAGGCAGTTTATCTGAGAAACTATGATAGTTTACAAATATATTTGATAGCCCAGTTCATCAAATCCAACATTAGAGTATTTGTTCCCTTTTACAACAAGTACGAGGTTAATGAGTCAATTATCGGGAAGAATATGATAAGTGTAGTTACCTACAGAGCAATTGATAATATAATAGAGGCTATGTACCCTGGGTTCACCAGATTAATATCAATCAAAATAAACGGGGAGATGACCATCAAACTGGATAACAAGATGGAGCTCATCCATAAGGACTGGGAGAGAGACCTCAGAGATTTTGTCGAGTTACTAAAAACCAGACATATATCAGATGCAATAAACCTTATATTCAGGATCAATGTGGATACGGATAGATTTCTTACCATGTTAATGGCAGAACTCAAGGATGAGGAGATGATAGAGGCAATACGGGAATACATAGTCCTCGACAGCTATGAGGTCGAGAAATATCTCAGATTATCCAACTATGGTAATGAGAGGGGAGATCGGGAGGCAATAGAGGGGGCGATTAAAGTCTACCACTCCATGACCGATGAGCAGAAAGGAGTGATAGGTCGTCTGAAGAAGAAAACTGTTAAAAGGAATTATGATGTTGGATTTGATCTGACAACTCTGTATGAATTACAGGGAAGATCTATAGATAAACCACGAGAAAAGGCATCACTCGAAGAATGGGACAGGTACACAGTTGATGAGTCCAGATTTAAAGAGTTGGAGATTCCGCTTGTTTATACTCAAATGACACCCCAGGGCCCTCGTATCCGCGGCATGGTGGGAGAATTTAAGGATGAATTTATGAAAAAAGAGGACCTTGACAGTCTGTTTGTCAAGATGATGGTACTCTCCGGATCAGGATTGGATTCTTACACTGAATCTGTTAATTTTATTGATTTGCATGAGACCAGTTCCTCTGTCATCCTGATATTTTCTATGAATTTTCCCAACCCAAAAACAGGTGATAAACGGTTGAGGGAGACCACAATTGCACAGTACTTCATGTACATACCCAAATCACATATTCATTTTTTACCCACACCCGATATTTTGGTGAAGAGGATTAAACAGCTGAAATTATTTTTTGGGGCAATTGATGAGATAGAGGATAGACATTTGCTGATTGCCAAGAATGTTGTTACCTCAGTATTTTGAAGTGATATTATGGAACTAATAATGTGTACTCTGAAAGATCATGGCCCAGTGGTGGATCTGATTATAGGAAACATTGAGGATGAATATCTGAACAAGAAAATGAATATCATGGATCTGATCGTTAGGATTTCAATAGTGCTGACTACAGATGAAAACAAGTATGTGGAGGCATGCAGTATGATCGATGTGCACAGTAATTCAAATTACTATGCACTGGTGTTTCCTTTCAACTTGCTCGTTAGGCAGGAGAGCAGACTACTTATCATCCTGATCAAAAAAGAAATTAGTTCAAGTATTCCCAATGTGGTAGAGCTTAATCAGATGCTACCCCAGGTAAAACTAAAATTCAGGAACAAACCCATGATGGGTAAGGATGAAATTAAGGATATTGGAAAATGGATAATTGAGAACTTTAATAACTGAAAAATTTTAAGTTTGGTTAGAATATTTGTTATACTAGTTTTTATGAAAAATAATTTGATTATAATCTAATTGCAAAGCTCATAGCGTCAGGACAGGCATCCACACAATCACCACAGTTAATACACAGGCTATTGGAGATACCACTTGCATCCTCATCGAGTATAGGCACACCCATCTTACAGGCATCCTCACAATCTTTGCATCCATCCTTACATTTCAGTGGATCTCTCTTGATTGTTAGCAATGAGTTCTTGGAATTAAGTGCAAGAAGTGCTCCAGTTGGGCAGACCCATCTGCAGTAAGCTCTGGGGATCTTAATACTTGCAAAAGTAACCACTAATAGAATTAATAACTTCCAGAAAAATAACCACCCAAGGTCATCAAATACGTCTGAAAGGCCTCCATCTCCAGGTAGTATGCCCCACCAAAAGGAATAAAATAAACTAACAAATAAAGTTCCTGCAGGATCCAGCACCTGTGTTGGTATTCTGGTCCATACATTATCAACAAGAGTTGGACCCGTTGCATTCTGATAGCCCACGTAGGCTGCAAATGCAAGGAATATGCCCAGGAACCATCTTGAGATCTCTTGTAATCCAGTGTTGGTTGGCTTATCGACTTTTGTTTTTGAAATGGGTAACCATGACACAATGTCCTGCCAGAGGCCCACGGGGCAAATCCAGCCACATGTGAACCTTCCCAGGATGGTACTGGTTAAAAAGAATATACCTAGAGCCAAAAACGGGAAATTACCACTTGTCAAAACAAATTGAACCGCATCTAATCCACCCCAGATTGTTCCAAATGGAGAACCAGCAGGCATGGCCACTGGTGCTGGGAATGATATTCTGGATAAGCCTAATATCACTCCATTAATTAAAACAAAGAAAGATATCTGACTGATCAGTCTGATAGTTCGGATTCTTCTATTTTTTAAAGATTTGAACCAACCTGTAACAGATCCGATCCAATCAACAAATATACTTGATTCAGGCTTTTTCTTAGACATGATGATCACCAAGGAGTGGGCAATCCAGAGATTGCATCACCGACCCATGGCATTAAGAAATTATACCATGCATCGATAGTACTGGAGTCAACTTGTACCAGTATTGCGAGTTCGTTGAGCGAAAATCCAACAACTAAAAATAAAATTCCGAGTAATAAAAATGTAAAATTTTGAAGTTTTCTATCCAGATTCATCAATAAACACTCTACATCTTCCCAAAGAAGATTGATTTTAAAGAGTTGCCGATATGACTTCATCTATCCGTTAAAATGATACTAGAATTGATTATGATACAAAATATATTCATATTATTTGGAATAC